>CANBOV010000006.1 GCA_947371275.1 Flavobacteriaceae bacterium
AATAAATTTGAACAATTAGGTCTGAATGAATCGTTACTGCTGGCGATCAAAGATCTAGGATTTGAGAATCCGTCAGAAGTGCAAGAAAAAGCGATTCCAGTCTTATTGGAAAAAAACACTGACTTAGTAGCTTTAGCACAAACAGGAACAGGGAAAACGGCAGCTTTTGGTTTTCCGCTAATTCAAAAATTAGACGCAGAGGACAAAAGTACGCAAGCGCTAATTTTATCCCCAACACGTGAGCTGTGCTTACAAATCACCAACGAGATTAAACAATACTCAAAATATGTAAAAGGTTTACATACAGTGGCAGTTTATGGTGGTGCAAGCATTACAGAACAAGCCCGAGAAGTAAAACGTGGAGCACAAATCATTGTGGCTACTCCAGGTAGAATGCAAGACATGATCAATAGAGGTCTTGTAAACATTAAAAACATCAACTTCTGTATTCTAGACGAAGCAGACGAAATGTTAAACATGGGCTTCTATGAAGACATTGTATCCATATTATCGGATACACCTGATGAAAAAAATACGTGGTTATTCTCAGCAACCATGCCCGCAGAAGTGGCCAGAATTGCTAAAAAGTTTATGCACGATCCGGCAGAAGTTACCGTAGGGACTAAAAATTCTGGGTCCGCAACCGTTTCACACGAATTTTATTGCGTAAACGCAAGAGACCGTTACGAAGCATTAAAACGTTTAGCGGATGCCAACCCTGATATTTTCTCTGTAGTGTTCTGTAGAACCAAAAGAGATACACAGGCAGTTGCCGAAAAACTAATCGAAGACGGCTATAACGCCGCTGCCCTGCACGGGGATTTATCCCAAGCACAACGTGATGGGGTAATGAAGTCGTTTAGAGGTCGCCAAATCCAAATGCTAGTCGCTACCGATGTAGCCGCTCGTGGTATAGATGTAGATAACATCACACACGTAGTAAACTACCAGTTGCCAGACGAAATCGAAACCTACAATCACCGCTCAGGCCGTACCGGTCGTGCAGGGAAATTAGGTACTTCTATCGTAATCATCACCAAAAGTGAATTGCGCAAAATATCCTCTATAGAAAGAATCATCCAACAAAAGTTTCAAGAAAAAACCATCCCTAGCGGAATGGAAATATGTGAAATTCAGTTGCTTCACTTAGCCAATAAAATCAAAGATACCGAAGTAGATCACGAAATTGACAACTACCTTCCTGCGATCAATGAAGTGTTAGACGGTCTTTCAAAAGAAGAACTAATCAAGAAAATGGTGTCGGTTGAATTCAACCGTTTCATCAATTACTACAAAAAGAAACGCGATTTATCTGGTGAAAAAGGAGAAAGAAGCGAACGTAGCTCCGAGCCACGCGAAATAAGAGCGGGTGATCCTGTTCGTTATTTTGTAAACATAGGTTCTAGAGATGATTTCGATTGGATGCAATTAAAAGATTTCTTAAAAGAAACACTTGATTTAGGTAGAGACGACGTATTCAAAGTTGATGTTAAAGAAGGATTCTCTTTCTTTAATACCGATGGCGAACATACAGATAAAGTTATGTCGGTCCTAAATGGTTTCGACCTAAACGGTAGACGTATCAACGTAGAAATCTCTAAAAACGATGGCGGTAGCCGTGAACGTCGTGACCACAACGGAAGAAGTGGAGGAGGCGAACGTAGAAGTTCTGGTGGTTTCGGAAGTAGAAGTGCAGCGCCACGCAGTGGAGGCGGTAGCTTCGGGCCAAGAAAAGAGGGTGGTTTCCGCAGCGATAGAAGCGCAGCTCCAAAAGAAGGCGGTTTCCGTAGTGAAAGAAGCTCTTCAGCTCCCAAAAGAGAACCAGGTTCATTCCAAAGAGAAGAAAGAGCTCCAAGACGTTCTGCCGAAGGTAGCGCCGACAAACCTGCTGGACGCTCTTTTGAAGCCGCTAAAAACAGAAGACCAAGAAAAAGCTAAAGCTTTCAACTAGTCATATAAGCAACCCTTTACCAAGGTTTTGCCAAAGAACTCCAATTTTTAACTAAAATTGGAGTTTCTTTTTTTTAAAGCAATAAATAACAAATTGGAATTTGGAATTTCCTTTTTTGAAATTTCTTTATTTGGAATTTGACACGAGTCTCGTCCTAAGACAAGACGATCTAATGGAGTACAGTAGAATAAACTTCTCTATTTGGAATTTGGAATTTGGAATTTCACTATTGTAATTTTCCCCTTTTGTTAATTTTGTTCTAATTCTACCGGCAAATTTTATAATATCTTAAAAGAGTTTCATACTTTTAAACCATCAAAATTAACCATGAGATATTTTACCGCCTTCCTTATCTTTTTTATAACCCTGAATCTTCAAGCACAGGATAATGCTATTTCATTAAAAATATCGGGTACCATCGTCAATGATAATAATTTAGCACCGATTGCCAACGTAAATGTCATCAATCTTAACAAAGTAAAAGGAACCGTAACCAATGCTAAAGGGTTCTTCGAACTTGAAGTAAGTGTAAACGATACACTCCATCTATCTTCGCTAGGATTTCAGTCACTCCGCATCAGAGTCACCAATGACTGGCTTAAAAACGGAACAGCCAAAATAATGCTGACCGAAAAAGCAATCGCTCTAGAAGAAGTTATAGTAAAAAAATACGATTTGACAGGCTACCTGGAAATTGATTCTAAGCTGATTCCTGAGAAAGAAAACTGGCGCTACAGTATTTCCGGCCTTCCACAAGCCTACGAAGCGGGAGAAAGCTCTCCTAATGCCTTTACTAGAGTACTTGGGTCTATTTTCAATCCGGCCGACATGCTGTATAACTTCTTTGGAAACAAACCCAAAGAACTCAAGAAGCTGAAGCAAATGAAAAAAGACGATACGGTACGGACTCTATTGGAATCTAAATTTGACCGGGAAACCATCTCCTTACTCTTGGGGGTAGACAAAAAAGAAATAGCCGAGATTCTTACCCATTGTAACTACTCCGAATCGTTCATACAAACTGCCAATGACCTCCAAATCATGGATGCAATCAGTGAGTGCTACGAACAATACAAAGTGCTAACTAAAAAACACGAGAAGTACCTCAAAGAATAATTAAGGCTTGGCGTAGTAACGCTCTTCAATACGTTTAATATCTTTAATGGTGTTTTTGGCCCAAGCCAATCGTTTCTCTAATAACTCTTCTTCTGTAAGTTGCCACGGTACATTAGATTGCCGTAGACGAGTTGTGATGTCTTGTATTATGATGGCCGCCGATACCGATATGTTCAAACTCTCCGTAAAGCCTACCATCGGAATCTTCAAATAACCATCGGCCTTTCCCATCACTTCCTCTGATAATCCCTCTTTCTCCGTGCCAAAGAATAAAGCACTCTTTTGAGTCACATCAAATTCATGCAGCAAACAAGAACCATTATGGGGCGTCGTGGCAATAATTTGATAGCCCTTAGCGCGTAAGGTGTCAATACAATCCGTGATGTTTTCAAACTTGTTAATGTCTACCCATTTCTGAGCTCCCATAGCAATCTCCTTATCAATGTCCTTCCCAAAACGTTGCTCTACGATATTAATTTCTTGTATGCCAAATACCTCACAACTGCGCATCACCGCACTGGTATTATGAAATTGAAACACATCTTCCACCGCGATGGTGAAATGATTAGTACGGGTCGCAAGTACCTCGGCAAACCGCTCTTTGCGGTTCTCCGTCAAAAATTCTTCAAGATAGGCCAAGTAATCTAAGTCAATCATCTAAATTGTTTTGCCAAAAATAACAAAAATGATTAGTTTTAAAATCAAATTCTAACAATGAAAAAAAAACTAGTAGTCCTAACCGGTGCCGGCATCTCTGCCGAAAGCGGTATCAAAACCTTTAGAGACTCCAATGGCCTTTGGGAAGGACACGATATTATGCAAGTAGCCTCCTATGAAGGTTGGCTCAAAAACAAAGAAGTAGTGCTTCAGTTTTATAACCAACGCCGCCGCCAACTGTTGGAAGTCAGTCCCAACCATGGCCATAAAGTGTTGGCTGAATTAGAATCCCAATTCGATGTCCAAATCATCACCCAAAACGTCGACAACCTCCACGAACAAGCGGGGAGTAGTAAGGTGCTGCACTTGCATGGCGAACTCTTAAAAGTGGCCAGTGATTGTCGCCCTCCCAAACAAATACTGGATTGGCGAGACGATGTAAGGCTAGGGGATACCGATGCGCACGGCATTCAACTGCGTCCCTATATCGTTTGGTTTGGAGAAGAAGTGCCTGCATTAAAAGAAGCCATAACCCTCACAGAACAAGCCGATTATCTAGTTATAATTGGAACCTCACTTCAAGTATATCCTGCCGCAGGTTTACTGCAATACCCAGCAGTGAATGTTCCTGTTTTTTACATCGACCCCAAACCAGCTACAATCCATAATTTAAAAAATCCCCTAGAAGTTATTCCCATGAATGCAACCGAAGGGGTGCCCTTTCTTAAAGAAAAATTACTCAATTTACTTTAAAAAACTCGTAACTCATAACTCATAACTTGCAACTAATAGTTATTTTTGCACCTCAAAACAACTCACTACTCATGTCATTAACTACACTCAATGCCATTTCGCCTATAGACGGCCGCTACAGAAAAGCTACCAAAGGACTAGCCACCTATTTCTCTGAAGAAGCGTTAATCAAATACCGCGTTCTAGTAGAAGTAGAGTACTTCATCGCATTGTGTGAAGCCAATTTACCCCAATTAAAGGCCATCGATAAGTCGGTTTACACCAACTTAAGATCATTATACACAAATTTTACTACCGAGGACGCCCTGTGGATTAAAGAAACGGAAAAGACAACCAACCACGACGTAAAAGCAGTAGAATACTTTATCAAAGATAAATTTGAATCCCTAGGATTAAGCAGTTATAAAGAGTTTATCCACTTCGGTCTAACTTCACAAGACATCAACAATACCGCTATACCGTTATCAACCAAAGAGGCCTTCGAAAACGTATACCTGCCTGGTTTAATTGCTGTTATAGCCAAATTAAAAGATCTAGCCATCGAATGGAAAGATATCCCCATGTTAGCCCGTACCCATGGCCAACCGGCTTCTCCGACTCGTTTAGGAAAAGAATTTTTAGTTTTCGTAGAACGTATAGAAGAACAGCTGCGCCAATTATTCAATATTCCTTTTGCAGCTAAGTTTGGCGGCGCTACTGGCAATTTTAACGCACATCATGTGGCGTATCCTAACACCGATTGGAAACAATTCGGAACGTCTTTCGTAGAAGATACCCTCGGACTTCACCATTCGTTCCCGACGACGCAAATCGAACACTATGATCATTTCGCAGGCTTTTTCGATGCCCTAAAACGCATCAACAACATATTAATCGATTTAGACCGCGATATTTGGACCTATGTTTCCATGGAGTATTTCAAACAAAAGATCAAAGCAGGTGAAATAGGCTCTTCTGCCATGCCACACAAAGTTAACCCTATTGATTTTGAAAACTCAGAAGGGAATTTAGGTCTTGCAAATGCACTATTCGAACACTTGTCAGCCAAACTACCGATCTCAAGATTGCAGAGAGATTTGACCGATAGCACCGTACTAAGAAATATCGGTGTGCCTATCGGACATACCATCATTGCCTTCGAAGCGACCCTAAAAGGCTTAAATAAATTAGTACTCAACGAAGCTAAATTCGCCGAAGATCTTGAAAATAACTGGGCCGTTGTAGCCGAAGCCATTCAAACCATCCTTCGACGCGAAGGCTATCCTAATCCTTACGAAGCACTAAAAGGCCTTACCCGTACCAATGAAGTTATGAATAAAAAATCCATGCAGGACTTTATTCAAACGCTAAACGTAACTGAAGAGATTAAGGCAGAGTTAATGCAAATCACACCAAGTAATTATACCGGAATTTAATTCCACACTTCCTCATAAAAAAAGGCATAAGTGTACTACTTATGCCTTTTGTATTTTTAGGATGACCCAAATTATCTCGAATAATTCGGTGCTTCCTTAGTAATCGTTACATTATGCGGATGACTTTCAGTAATACCGCTTGACGTAATTCTAACAAAACGTCCCGTCTCTTGCAAGGTAGGGATGTCCTTAGAACCACAATACCCCATACCAGCTCTTAAACCGCCAATAAATTGTTGCATGCTTTCGTTCAATTCGCCTTTATAAGGCACACGGCCCACAATTCCTTCAGGAACCAATTTCTTAATGTCATCTTCTACATCTTGGAAATAACGGTCTTTAGAGCCTTCTTGCATGGCTTCTACCGAACCCATACCACGATAAGACTTAAACTTACGTCCCTCAAAGATTATCGTCTCTCCTGGCGATTCTTTTGTGCCTGCTAATAGCGAACCTAACATCACCGAACTAGCACCTGCCGCAATAGCTTTCGGAATATCTCCTGTATAACGGATACCTCCATCAGCAATAACCGGAATACCCGTTCCTTTCAAAGCCGCAGCCACTTCTAATATAGCGGAGAACTGAGGGAATCCCACTCCAGCAACCACACGGGTTGTACAGATTGAACCCGGTCCTATACCCACTTTAACCGCATCAGCGCCATTGGCAACCAAATACAAGGCAGCTTCAGGTGTAGCAATATTGCCAACCACCACATCAATCTTCGGAAACTTAGCTTTAACTTCTTTTAAAACGGTCACGACTCCTGCGGTATGCCCATGTGCCGTATCTATAATGATAGCATCTACACCGGCCTTAACCAAAGCCTCAGCACGTTGAATGGAATCAGCGGTTACGCCTATAGCAGCGGCAACACGCAATCGTCCAAAAGAATCTTTATTCGCAATAGGCTTTTGAGTTAACTTAGTGATGTCTCTAAACGTAATTAACCCCACTAATTTATTTTCTGCATTAACTACCGGTAACTTTTCAATTTTATTGCCTTGCAAAACTACTTCGGCTTGCTCCAAAGAGGTTCCTTCTGCTACGGTAACCAAGTTCTGAGAGGTCATCACTTCAGTTATCGCTCTAGTAAGATCTTTCTCAAAACGTAAATCCCTATTGGTTACAATTCCCTTTAAGGTATTTTGGTCATCAACAATCGGAATCCCACCGATGCCAAATTCTTTCATCACATTCTTAGCATCAATCACTCTAGCAGTCAAAGGCAAGGTAACAGGATCGATAATCATTCCGCTCTCCGCACGCTTTACTTTACGAACCTTGGCCGCTTGCTGCTCAATAGTCATGTTTTTGTGCAACACACCTATACCGCCTTCTTGTGCCATGGCAATGGCCATCGAACTCTCAGTAACCGTGTCCATAGCCGCCGAAACGATAGGTACGTTGATGGTAATGTTTTTAGAAAATTTAGATTGAATACTTACTTCTCTTGGGAGTACGTCAGAGAAATTCGGAACCAAAAGAACATCATCGTAAGTTAAACCTTCACCAATGATTTTAGTGTTATGTGTATACATAGCAATTTAGTTGTAGTAGTTAAATTGCATGCAAATATACAGTAAAAGTATCAAGTAATAATATGCTTTTAAAAGTTTTTACTATGAATGGAAAGCACTAAATAATTTAGTGGCTTCATTGTACGCGCTTTCAAAACTCATAGGACTCGCATTAGTGGTAGCCCGTTGTTCGGTAAAATACGATAATAGCTTTTCTGTGGGCATATTACCCGTTAAATCGTCTTTAGCCATGGGACAACCGCCAAAACCTTGTATAGCGCCGTCAAAACGTACACAGCCTGCTTTGTAGGCCGCATCTACTTTCTCATGCCACTTATCAGGAGTAGTATGCAAATGGGCACCAAACTCGATTTGAGGGTAATTCGGAATCAAATTGGAAAATAAGTAATCAATTACTTCTGGGGTAGACGAACCTACAGTATCCGATAAGGATAATATTTTTACACCCATCTTGGCCAACCGCTCCGTCCATTCTCCTACAATATCCACATTCCAAGGATCTCCATAAGGATTTCCAAATCCCATAGAAAGATACGCCACTACCTCTTTATTAGAAGCAGCTGCAATCTCCAATATTTCTTGTAAAGTAATCAAACTCTCCGCTATGGTTTTGTGGGTATTCCGCATTTGGAAATTTTCCGAAATAGAAAATGGGAAGCCTAAATACTGGATCGCCCCATGAGTAGCGGCCATTTGTGCCCCTTGTGTGTTGGCAATAATAGCCAATAGCTTACTTTGGGTTTGTGATAAGTCCAATTGAGCCAATACTTCCGCAGTATCTTGCATCTGAGGTATTGCCTTAGGCGAAACAAAACTTCCAAAATCAATAGTATCAAAACCCACTCTAAGTAGAGCTTGGATGTATTGTACTTTGGTTGGAGTAGGAATAAACGTTTTGATCCCTTGCATGGCATCTCGCGGACATTCAATTATTTTTACAGTCTTGTTCAAGGTGGGTTTGTAACTATGGGGCTAAGTTAGGAAGATTTTTTCAGAATGGCAGTATTGATTTCCTTAACCAATTTAGGCCCTTCATAGATAAATCCAGTATACAACTGGATTAAACTAGCACCAGCTTCCAATTTTTCTATGGCATCCTCTGCCGAGTGTATACCTCCAACACCAATAATTGGAAATGCTTTATGACTCTGCTCCGAAAGAAAACGAATCACTTCAGTCGAACGTTTGGTTAATGGTTTACCTGAAAGTCCACCGGTTTCCGTTTTATTTTCCGATTGTAAATTTTCTCTTGAAATAGTAGTGTTGGTTGCTATAACACCCGCAATTTTGGTTTCGGCTACTATAGCAATGATGTCTAGTAATTGTTCATCGGTTAAATCCGGGGCAATTTTTAACAGTATAGGTTTCGGATTTTGTTTCTTGATATTTTCATTTTGCAAATCTTGCAAGAGATTTGTTAACGGTTCTTTATCTTGTAAGGCACGAAGATTTGGTGTGTTCGGCGAACTAACATTAACCACAAAATAGTCAACAACATCAAATAAGGCTTCAAAACACAGTAAATAATCTGCCGTGGCTTGATCGTTTTCGGTTACTTTGTTTTTACCTATATTTCCACCAATAAGTACTCCCTTGTTTTGTTGCAGTCGAAGAACAGCGGCATCAACTCCGCCATTATTAAACCCCATCCGATTAATAATTCCCTGATCTTCTTTCAATCGAAACAAGCGTTTTTTAGGATTACCATCCTGTGGCTTTGGAGTAAGAGTACCTATTTCTATAAACCCAAACCCAAAATTAGAAAGCTCCTTATAGCATTTGGCATCTTTATCAAATCCCGCCGCTAAACCCACTGGGTTTTTAAATGTTAAACCAAAAACCTGCCGCTCTAAACGGGGGTCTCGTACCTCATATAACGATTTTAAAAGGTTTGGAACCAATGGTAATCTGGAAATAAAACGTATGAAACTAAAAGAGAAATAATGTACCTCTTCAGGGTCAAACCAAAACAATAGGGGACGAATGAGTAATTTGTACATGGTTATGTGCTTGTCTGGCAAAGGTAATAAATTAGTTCATTTTGGAATTTGATTATAACATACAAAAATTTAGAAGTTTGTAATCACCTAAAATTTCAAATTACCAAATTTCCAAATCTTCAAATTAAATACTATTTTAGCAAATCTTATAAGTACCCCATGATTTCAGAACAACAGTTTCAAACAGAGCTGGATATAATTATTCAAAATGGTATCCGCGAAGACATTGGTCCTGGCGATTACAGTTCATTGGCCTGTATTCCAAATACGGCAACTGGAAAAGCCAAACTTTTAGTTAAAGACAAAGGCATAATAGCTGGTGTTGCTTTTGCCAAAATGATAGTAGAAAAGGTAGATCCTTCGTTGAAAATGGAGATCTTCATCGATGATGGAGCCAAGGTTCAGTATGGAGATATTGCATTTCACCTCTATGGAAGCTCGCAATCCATTTTAAAAGCAGAACGCCTTTTACTGAATTCCATGCAACGTATGTCGGCCATTGCGACCAAAACTAATCAGTATGTCAAACTTTTAGAAGGTACAAAAACCCAAATATTAGATACCCGTAAAACCACACCAGGTTTTAGAGCTTGCGAAAAATGGGCAGTTAAAATAGGAGGGGGGGCTAACCACAGGTTTGCACTCTATGACATGATCATGCTCAAAGACAATCATAACGATTTTGCAGGGGGTATCACAGAAGCAATAACCAAAACAAAACAGTACTTGCAACAGCACAACCTCGATTTGAAAATCATAGTAGAAGCAAGAAACCTGCATGAGGTGGAAGAAATAATACAAAATGAAGGGATAAACCGTATCCTTTTAGACAACTTTAATTATGAGGACACTCAAACGGCTGTCGCCTTAATTGGGGATATTTGCCAAACAGAATCTTCTGGGAATATAAATGAAAATACCATCCGGCAGTATGCTGAATGTGGAGTTGATTTTATTTCTTCTGGGGCATTAACACATTCTGTTTATAATATGGATTTAAGTTTAAAAGCTTTTTAACAGTTACCCTATGAAAACAGAAAAAGAAGGTATCATTAGCCGGCTTCCCGTCATTAAACAAATCATTTTTTTGCTCAAAAGAATAAAATTGCCTTGGCTACACGGATTATCATTCTACGAATTACTCGATTTGTATTTTGTCGGAATCGTTGAAGGGGCAATTTCTTATAGAGCTGCAGCCATTGCCTGGAGTTTCTTTATGGCGCTGTTTCCTTTTATGCTATTCATTTTAAATCTAATTCCATACATACCCATCAAAGGTTTTCAAGCTGATTTTTTAGGGTTTGTCCAACAAAGTGTTCCGCCAACTACCTATGATGCAATCTATAAGATTATCAATGACATCCTGCACAACAGTCACAGTGGCTTACTATCTACCGGATTCTTAATGGCGATTTTATTAATGACCAACGGGGTAAATGCGATACTTGGCGGCTTTGAAAGTTCGCTTCACGTACACACTAATTTAAAAAGAAAATTCTTCCGGCAGTATTTTGTGGCGTTAGCATTGTCCATATTACTTTCTTTATTGCTTCTAATTACGGTGTCTGCAATCTTAATCTTTGAGGTAATCATACAAAAAACCAAAATTCAAGACGTACTCTCCGATAATATTCCGCTCATCGAAATGGGTCGATATATCTTTGTCATTCTAATGATTTTAATGTCTACTTCACTATTGTTTCGATTCGGAATCCGAAATGAAAAAAATAGAGCTTTCATATCAATAGGTTCTGTTTTCACCACCATTCTAATCATTATTTCATCTTATTTTTTCGGAATTTGGGTGGTTAAGTTTTCAAAGTATAACGAATTATACGGCTCCATAGGGACTTTATTAGTGGTTATGTTCTACATTTGGATCAACTGTATGGTTTTACTTTTAGGCTTTGATTTAAACGCTTCTATCAATCATATCAAACGTGAAAAGCGTAAAGAACTAGAATTATCATGAAACTAAAAATGCTCTTTATTGTTTTGTTTGTTAGCCAACTCTGTCATTCGCAATCCATACTTGGAAAGTGGACGACTGTTGACGATGAAACGGGTAAAGAAAAAGGTATTGTAGAGATATTTGAACACAAAGGAAAAGTTTACGGTAGAATCATTGAAATCTTCGAACAAGAAAAAAGACACTTTAAATGTGAAAAATGCGAAGGGGAAGATAAAAACAAACCCATACTCGGACTAGTAATCATTAAAGGGCTATCCAGAAAAGGAGACGTGTATGAAGGAGGTAAAATAACCGACCCAAAAAACGGAAAAAGCTACCACTGCAAAATAACATTGCAAGGTAAAGACAAACTAGTCGTCCGAGGATACATTGGAATACCGCTTATAGGGAGATCACAAACATGGATTCGATTAAAATAGTCTAGACTAATGAACTATTTCATTGAAGTTATTATTCCGCTCTCTCTGCCTAAAACTTTTACCTATAAAGTTTCAGCTAACGAGTTTACATTTCTAAAAAAAGGAATGAGAGTTGCTGTACCATTTGGTAAAAACAAAATATATACCGCGCTAGTAATTGATTTACATCAAAATGAACCCACTCTATATGAAGCGAAAGATATTGACCAAATAATAGATGAAACGCCTATAGTCAATGAATTCCAAATCAATCTCTGGTTTTGGATAGCCAATTATTACATGTGCACTATAGGGGATGTGTTTCGGGGAGCATTACCGTCTGCTTTATTATTAGAAAGCGAAACGATGATCTCCATTCAGAGCCAAACGCTAGTAAATGATGCCGAATTATCGGACGAGGAGTTTTTGATTTACGAAGCCTTACAACACCAGTCTACTTTAAAGGTTCAAAATATAATTGATATCTTAAACAAAAAGACGGTTTTGCCTGTCATTCAAAAACTATTGAAAAGAAACATTATTTCATTACAAGAAGAAATTCAAGAAGTTTACAAACCCAAAGTTACGCGCTACATCAGGTTACATAAAACCTACGAAGAAGAAGCAAACTTAATTGAGCTTTTGGATAATTTCAATAAAAATGCCAACAAACAAAAGGATTTAGTTCTGCAGTTTTTTCAATTACAAGCCCAGCTAAAAAAACCCATATCCTTAAAAGAATTAACTGAAACCACCAAAACTTCAAGCGCTATCGTAAAAGCTTTAATAGAAAAACAGGTGTTTGAAGCGTATTACTTGAAAGAAGACCGAATTAATTTTGAAAAGAATAAAACAAATAAAGCACTAGAATTGAGTCTGGCACAACAGCTAGCTTTTGATTCCGTGGAAGCAGTTTTGACTGCCAAAGAAGTTTGCCTCTTACAAGGAGTTACGTCTAGCGGTAAAACAGAAATCTATACCCGTCTTATTGAACAATACCTCGCCGCAGAAAAACAAGTATTGTATTTGTTACCCGAAATTGCTTTAACTACTCAGTTAGTGTCCCGCCTTACGCAATATTTCGGAAATAAAGTGGCTGTTTTTCATTCTAAATACAGCAATAACGAAAGAGTAGAAGTGTGGCAACAAGTACTGCAAAATTCAGATAAAGCACAAATTGTTATTGGAGCTCGTTCGTCCTTGTTTCTGCCTTTTTCCAATCTTGGTTTAATTATCGTGGACGAAGAACATGAACAGACTTTTAAACAACAAGATCCCGCACCACGCTATCATGCAAGAGATTCTGCAATTGTATTAGCACAAGCACATGGAGCCAAAGTTGTATTAGGCTCCGCTACTCCAAGCATAGAATCTTATTACAATGCTACAATTGGTAAGTTTGGATTAGTATCCTTAAAAGAACGATTCGGCAAAGTACCAATGCCCGATATTGAATTAGTAGATTTGAAAGAAGCCTATTTCAAAAAGAAGATGAAAGGCCATTTTAGTACTACTTTAATAGAGCACATCAACGAAGCTTTTTCCAATGGGGAACAAGTTATATTATTCCAAAACCGACGAGGCTTTTCACCGGTCTTGGAATGCATGACCTGCGGACATGTACCACAGTGCCCACAATGTGACGTTAGTCTAACCTATCACAAATATAAAAATCAATTGCGCTGCCATTATTGCGGCTATAGTATGGCCAAGCCGTCTAATTGTCATAGTTGCTCTAGTGTTGATCTAGAAACCAAAGGATTCGGAACCGAACAGATCGAATTGGAATTAGCTTCCTTATTCCCCAATAAGAACATCAAACGTATGGACCAAGATACTACGCGTGGTAAATACAGTTTTGATAAAATAATTAATGGTTTTAAGAATAGAGAAATAGACGTACTTGTAGGAACTCAAATGTTAGCCAAAGGATTGGATTTTGACAATGTATCCTTAGTGGGCATATTGAATGCCGATAATATGTTATATCACCCCGATTTCAGAGCGTTTGAAAGAAGTTATCAAATGATGACGCAAGTCTCAGGCAGGGCCGGTCGTTCAGAAAAACGGGGTAAAGTAATCATTCAAACCTATAATCCACTGCATAATATTATTCAACAAGTGACTAATAATGATTATGAAGGAATGTTTAAAGAACAGTTGTACGAAAGAAAAATATATTATTACCCTCCTTTTTATAGGCTAATAAAACTTACCTTGAAACATAGAGACTTTGAAAAACTAAAAGAAGGCTCAGTGTGGTTGTATCAAGTGTTACAGCAAAACTTATCAATTCCTGTTCTAGGTCCAGAAGAACCCGTAATCAGCAGAATTCGTAATGAATATATAAGAACCATAATGATTAAAATCCCAACAGAAACGGGATTACAAAGCACAAAAAAAACTATCCAGAAAATACTGAATAGTTTTGATGTTGTTATACAATTCAGATCCATTAAGGTATCTGTAAACGTAGATTTTTATTAAGCTATAGCTAAAGCTTTAATTAAATCTTCTTTTTTATTGCGACTAAGAGGTATTTTAGTAACTCCTATTTCGGCAAACTTACTATTGAAGCGCTCAACTTTATCAATATTAATGATATAAGATTTATGAACTCTGATAAATTTATCTTTTGATAAATCTTTTTCGAATGACTTCATTGTAGAAAGAACCAGATTACTATCTTCTTCAGTAACTACTTTTACATAATCACCATAGGCTTCAATCCACTTAATCTTATTAGTGTAAACTTTAAGTTTTTTAAGATTACTTTTAATAAAGATGTGTTCACCTTCTTCTTCTTGATTTTCTTTCTTAAGCATATGGAAATCCATAGCTCTTCTCACAGAAGCATTAAAACGATCAAGAGCTATCGGTTTCTGTAGGTAGTCCGTAGCATCATAATCAAATGCCTTCATGGCATACTCCGCTTTTGACGTGATAAAAATAATTTGGGGTTTTACTTTTAATCCGTCAAGAAAATCAAATCCACTGATGACTGGCATTTCAATATCAAGAAATATTAAATCAACAGTGTGAACCGACATGCAATTTTTTGCTTCAATTGCATTTGAAAAATCACCAACTAAATGTAGATTGGGGTGATTATTTACTAACTTTGCGATGATCATCCTTTGGATGGAGCTATCATCGACAACGACACAATTTAGTTTCATAACTTTACTTTTATAGATTTGGAGTTGTAAAAATAGATAGTTTTTTTTAAACCACCTAACATTTTATCGATTTTTTTTGCTTTTAAACGGTATTTTGTACTTTTAGACGATTTATTACACTTCTCCATTGTTTATTAAAAAGGAATTCTTATTTTTGCGCCCAATTAAAAATTTTAATTATATTATTATGAATCATTACGAAACTGTTTTCATCTTAAATCCCGTTTTATCTGAAGTTCAGGTAAAGGAAACAGTAAGCAAATTTGAAGATTTTCTTACGTCAAAAGGAGCAGAGATGGTATCTAAAGAGGATTGGGGCTTAAAAAAATTAGCTTACGAAATCCAAAACAAGAAAAGTGGTTTTTACCACTTATTCGAATTCAAAGTATCAGGAGAAGCTCTTATTGCTTTTGAAACTGAATTTAGACGTGACGAAAGAGTTATGCGTTTCTTAACTGTAAGTTTAGACAAACACGCAATCTCTTGGGCAGAAAGAAGAAGAACTAAATTAAAAGCAGCTAAAGCGTAATTATTATGGCAACTCTACAACAATCCGCTTCAGGAAAAAAGGACGGAGATATCAGATATCTTACTCCATTAAACATTGAAACCAACAAAACAAAAAAATATTGTCGTTTCAAAAAATCAGGTATTAAATACGTAGACTATAAAGATCCTGACTTCTTATTGAAATTCGTAAATGAGCAAGGTAAAATTTTACCACGTCGTTTAACGGGAACTTCATTGAAGTACCAAAGAAAAGTGTCAGTAGCTGTAAAAAGAGCTCGTCATTTAGCTTTAATGCCATACGTGGCCGATTTATTAAAATAATATAAACATACAGTTGTTGGTTTCTCGTTCAACGGAACCTAACTTCTATAATAAAGGACAACAACATGGAATTGATCTTAAAACAAGACGTTCAGAATTTAGGATTTAAAGACGATGTAGTAACAGTTAAAAACGGTTATGGTCGTAATTATTTAATCCCACAAGGATTTGCTGCATTAGCAACACCTTCTGCTAAAAAAGTTTTAGCTGAAAATTTGAAACAAAGAGCTTATAAAGAAGCTAAAATTGTTGACGACGCTAAAAAATTAGCTGAAGCAATAAAAGCTTTAGAGATTAAAATTACTGCAAAAGCAGGTGGTGAGAAATTATTTGGTTCTATCACAAACATTGATATAGCTGCTGCATTGGAAGCTGCTGGACAACCTATCGATAGAAAATTCATTACAAGTGGTGTAGTTAAACGTACTGGCAAATATACTGCCTCTGTAAGATTACACAGAGAAGTTATTGTTGAATTAGCATACGAAATTGTAGCTGAGAAATAATAGTTCAACATACAATACTTAGAGTCCCGATGAAAATCGGGACTTTTTTTTAACCTTTTTTAAAAGAATGAAGTACAAAAGATTAACCAAAGAACAATTTGAAGAATTGCATCAAGAATTTAGTAATTTCTTAGCCACTCAATCCATAGATAAATCAGAATGGGATACCATTAAATTAAACAATCCTGAAGTTGCTGAACAAGAATTAGATGTGTTCTCAGATATCGTATGGGAAGGCGTATTAACCAAAGCCCAATACCTTGAACATTTTTCAAAAAACCATATCTTTTTATTTCATTGCCAAGAGAAGGTAATCCAATCAATTGTACTAAAAGCTTTAGATACTCAGGTCGACTTTATGCAAAAAGATGGACTTCAATGGTTAAGCGATAATGTTTTTACGGATACCGTGGAAATACATCTTGGTAAAAAAGAATATGAAAAGGAACGAAACTTGGCCATATTTGATTTGATTACACAAGGAGCAATCTTAAGCGACGGTCAATTATACCTTCAAATCAATGGAATAATTCAATCCTAAATTTTCTTCAATATCATAAAATTATTGGCTATTTTAGTGCGCATATTTTGCAACTAGTATAGCCTATATTTATTTATGGATATTCAAAAAACGATTCAGGATTTACGCGAGGAACTTAATCACCACAATTATAACTATTATGTGCTTGATACTCCAACAATAAGTGATTTTGAGTTTGATCAAAAACTAAAACAACTTCAAGAATTAGAAATCCAAAATCCAGAATTCTTTGATGAAGATTCACCTACGCAACGGGTCGGCGGAACAATAACCAAAAACTTTGCCACCGTAGTACATGATTTTCGCATGTACTCTTTAGATAATTCATATTCCAAAGAGGACTTGTTAGATTGGGAAAGTCGAATGCAAAAAGTTCTAGGCAACGTACCCTTGCAATACACTTGTGAATTGAAATACGATGGAGCTTCTATTAGTATCACTTATGAAAAGGGAAAATTAGTTAGAGCTGTTACTCGTGGAGATGGAATTCAAGGTGATGATGTAACCAACAACATCAAAACCATTAAATCAATTCCACTTAAATTAAAAGGAATCTATCCAGACCGATTTGATATACGAGGTGAAATTATATTGCCATTTGAAGGATTTGAAAAGATGAATCAGGAATTAATAGAAATCGGGGAAACACCTTATTCAAATCCAAGAAATACTGCGTCCGGCAGTTTAAAATTACAAGATAGTAGTGAAGTTGCAAAAAGACCTTTAGAATGTTTGTTATATTTTATTGTTGGAAATAATTTAAAAAGTAAGACTCAATTTGAAGGATTAGAAGCTGCAAGAAATTGGGGGTTCAAAGTACCTAGAGAAACCAAATTAGCTAATTCAATCGAAGAGGTATTTGACTTTATAAACTATTGGGACACGCACCGGCACAATCTTCCCTATGAAACCGATGGAGTAGTGGTGAAAGTGAATGAATTTCACCAACAGCATGAATTAGGATTTACTGCTAAGTCACCACGTTGGGCTATAGCCTATAAATTTAAAGCAGAGCAGGCATCAACAGTATTAAACGCTATTTCGTATCAAGTAGGCAGAACCGGTTCTATAACACCAGTAGCCAATTTAGAACCAGTACACCTGGCTGGTACTGTTGTAAAGCGAGCTTCCTTACATAATGCCGATCAGATAGCTAAACTAGATATTAGAGTGGGAGATACCGTTTTTGTAGAAAAAGGAGGAGAAATTATCCCTAAAATAATTGGAGTTGACTTTACAAAACGTAATGTATCATCCCTGCCTACAAGTTATATATCCCATTGCCCAGAATGCAAAACAGCCTTAATAAGAAGTGAAGGTGAAGCAAATCATTATTGTCCTAATTTTTATGGATGTCCTCCACAAATAATAGGACGAATCCAACACTTTATAACGCGTAAAGCCATGGATATTGAAGGCCTTGGTGGTGAAACAGTTGCCTTGTTATATAATAATAATTTAGTGAAAGACTATGCCGATTTGTATGAGTTAAACGTTAATGATTTACTTCCTTTGGAAAGGATGGCTCAAAAGTCTGCTGAAAATTTAGTCAATGGTGTTCAAAAATCTAAAGAGGTTCCTTTCGAAAGAGTACTATTTGCATTAGGAATTCGATATGTCGGAGAAACTGTAGCAAAGAAATTAGCCAAACACTATAAAAGTATTGAGGCATTAAAAAATGCTACTTTAACCGACTTAGTAGTAGTGGACGAAATAGGAGAACGGATTGCACAATCTGTTTTAGAGTTTTTTGAAAATCATGAAAATATAATAATTATACAGAGATTAAGACAATCTGGTGTTCAATTAGAATTAATTGAAAAATTCAATCCCGATGCTACAACTATTTTAGCAGGAAAAACCTTTGTTGTTTCAGGTGTGTTTGAAAAATTCTCTAGAGATGATATAAAAAAAGCCATTGAAGATAATGGAGGAAAAGTAGGGAGCTCAATCTCAACAAAGACAGATTATGTAATAGCAGGCGACAATATGGGACCCGCTAAATTAGAAAAGGCCAATCAGTTGAAAATACAAATCATTTCAGAAAATGACTTTACTGAATTAATAACCAAACGATAAGTAACGCATTATTAAAATTATTCTCTTACTTTTAATTTATAAAGAGAATTAATAATGAACTTATACATAATTAATTGGAGGAAAAATATATATGCAACAGTTCTACTGGCATTATTTTTTTTCGTTTCATTTATTGAAATTTATGGCGAATATATTGGAGATAAAAACCTAATTTGGATTTCCAAACCGCTTATTATCCCTTTTTTAACAGCCTATTATTTAAAACGCTCAATAAAAATTAATAAGCCTTTCCTTATATCCTTATTTTTCAGTTGGATTGCAAATGTACTTTTTATCCAAAACACCATTGACTTCATTATTTACGGAGTTATATTTTTCATCCTATATAGAATAATAGTAATCTATACAATCGTTAGCAAAGTAAAGATGCCTAGTATTATACCTTTAATTATCGGTTGTATTCCTTTTGCATTTATCTACATCTCAGTAACCCTATTTACTTATACTACTGTCGGGGAGAGTGTATATCTTTTTCTGTCTCAAGGTGTCTTTACTATATTTTTAGGAGGCTTTAGTGTAGGAAACTATATATTACACTCAAGCAAACAAAATGCCTTATTACTTTTAAGTACTTTGTTTATGACTTTTACACAGTTTTTGTTTTTATTAAAATTCTTTTTTGATGCAGTAAATTTGCTACAATCAATAGCCATGGTGCTTTTTATTTTAGGACAGTTATTGTTAACTAAATATATTTTTCATACTGAAAAACATAAACAAAAAATAGATCTAATAAAGAATCTTAAAATATCTTAACAGCTAGTATTAAATAGAAAATGCAAAACATAAAGAGCATAGTAACATCACTAACTATTTGTTATTTCTTAATAGCCTTACTAGAGGTGTATTCAGAATATATTAGTTACAAACCCATTATCTTTATCTTCAAACCTTTATTGACTATACTGTTATTTATAATGTATTTTTTTAATAGTGAGAAAAGAAACCTATTGTTTTGTATAGTATTACTAACGTCATTGATAACCAATATCCTTTTTATTCCTAATACTCAAAACTATTTACTTTATGCTATAGTAATATTTACAATTCATCGTATAATTGTCATCTATCTCATTTTAAAATTGCAAAAAATAAAAGATATTATCCCGGTAATCTTGGGAACTGCTCCTTTTATTTTAATATTTTTTTACTTATTTGTTGAAACTACAGATATACCAGAAAATAGTTTTTTAATACTGGTAATACAAAACATCTTAATATCTCTTTTTGCCGGACTATCATTGTCATGCTATATAATGAATGACAACAAACAAAATTCGATTTTACTTATTAGTGCATTGCTTTTTGTAATGTTACAATTTACTGTTTTTATTGAAAAATATTATTTGACAAATGAATTCCAACACTTATTTAGACCTTTAGCAATGTCGCTTAATACTTTAGCTTTTTTCTCCTTTTACAAATATGTAACAATAGCTGAAATTAAACAACAATAATGGATTGACTCACTGCAGTTTTAGAATCATTATTCTCTAAGTAAAAATCAATACGGCCAAGATTTATTCCATAACACCCCACTTGATTTACTAAAACCTCTTTTTCCTCAGCATTTTTTAAGACGGTAGGCTTGTCCAAAAAAGTATGCGTATGTCCTCCAATTATTAAATCAATATCCTTGGTCTTGCCAGCTAAGGTAACATCACAGATTTTATTAGGTTCATCTTTGTATTTATAACCAATGTGAGATAGACAAATTACTAAATCACATTTTTGCTCATGCTTTAATATACGAGCCATATCTTGGGAAACACTAACAGGGTCATTATAAACCGTTTCTTTAGAATTCTTTTTATCAACTAATCCTTCTAAGGCAACTCCTAAGCCAAATACACCAATCTTAATTCCGTTTTTAATAAAAATTTTATAGGGCTTAACAATACCATCCAGCACCGTATTTTTGAAATCATAATTAGCCGATACAAAATCAAATTTAGCATTTGGCAATTGCTTATAAAAACCATCTATTGAATTATCAAAATCATGGTTTCCTAATGTGGCTAAATCATATTTCATCATACTCATCAACTTAAACTCAAGTTCACCGCCATAATAATTAAAATAGGGCGTACCCTGAAAAATATCTCCTGCATCCAATAATAACACATTGGAATTTTCTTTTCTAATAGATTCGATAAGTGCTGCGCGTCTAGCTACACCTCCCATATTTGGGTTTTTAGGATGATTTGGCGGAAAGGGATCTATATAACTGTGAACATCATTAGTGTGAAGTATCGTAATGTGTTTAGTGTTTAGTGTTTTAAAGCTGCTTAAAGACAATCCCCCAAGTCCTAAAAAGGCCGAACTAACTGCCGTATTATGTATAAAATCTCTTCTTTTCATTATGCTATTCTTTGATAATTCTAATGTCTTTGCTTGAGGTAATGATTTTGTTTTCTTTAAAAAAATCAATAATGATATTTCTTAACTTGTATTCTAAGTCATATTTCTGAATGCTTTTTTTAAAGAAAAGCATATTGTCATTGCCATAAGATAAGTAATCAGAGGTAGCGACATAATATGTTTTAGTGTAATCTAATGGCAAACCTCCAACTAAAACTTCTTTAGGTTGATTGTCTTTACTAATGGTGAATGTCATTCCTTTTAAAGGATGTGGTTTTTTCTCAGCAATAATGTATTTTACAATTTCAAGGACCTGCTCTCCTTTCAAGGCCACAACGACTGCACTATTTTCAAATGGCATAATTTCGTAGGCATTTCTAGCAGTCAGTTCTCCTTTAGAAATTATAGTTCTAATGCCCCCATGATTCAAAATACAAAGGTCAATTGATTTGTTTTCACGTAATTGAAATACTTTATTCGCTTTTTCAAAAGTAATATCCGCTAAAAAATTTCCCATAGGTGTTTGCCATTCACCATTTTTATCAATTGTTTCTGGAGCAGTACAAAGTACTACACCCAGATCATTATCAATCTTTTCGCGATAGGGTTTTATAAAGTTTTCAATTTCAGGAACTTCTGAAGTAGTGTTCGTAATTCCAATTTCCTTGCCTTCAATTTTTGTAATGGCATATTTCTTTTCAGCACAAGAAATAAGGAAAGTAAATGTTAATAATAAAACAAAATGTTTCAATACAACGTTATAGTTTTTTAGTTTTACCATCGCTTAAGCGCTAATTTTTAGTAAATTTGTAATTCAAGTAAAAGTAGTATGTTTTTAAATTACTTCAAGGATTTTTCAACAAAAAATATAGTTAAGAATAGTTTGTCAAATGTTAAAAATTTAGCATCTGATAAAATCATTAAAACTGTTGGAATCATTTTTGACGAAAGCTACTTTTATGAAAAAGAGGCACTTGTTTTAGAACTAATTCAAAACGGTATTGCTGAGAAGGATATTAAAATTCTTGTCTATAAAGACAAAATTAAAAAAAATGAAACATTCGACTATCCTGTTTTCACAAATAAAGACTTAAGTTGGCATGCAACAGTAGATAAAAAAGAGGTGAAAGAGTTTATCAAAGAACCTTTTGATCTCCTAATCAATTATTATGATACCGAAAAAGTTGCCCTTCTTTTAGTATCTCATTCTTCAAAAGCAGGCTTTAAAGTCGGTTTTTCAACCGTTGACAAACGATTGAATCATTTTATGATAAATACCAATGCAGAAAACTACAAAGTTTTTATTGAGGAATTATTCAAATATTTAAAAATCCTAAACAAAATATAGCATGCAATCATTAATAGGAACAGGAGTTGCACTTGTTACACCCTTTAAAAAAGATTACTCAGTAGATGTAGATGCATTAAAAGCCATAGTTAATTATCAAGTTGATAACGGTATTGACTATTTAGTAGTTCTTGGTACAACTGCCGAAAGCGCAACCTTATCGAAAGCAGAAAAAGAATTGGTGATCTCTACCGTAATTGATGCTAATAAAGGAAGACTTCCTCTAGTACTTGGTATTGGAAGCAATAATACACAAGAAGTTGTAGATGAATTAAAAGCAAGGGATTTTTCAGCGTTTGTAGCTATTTTATCTGTTTCGCCTTATTATAACAAACCAACTCAAGAAGGCATATACCAACACTTTAAAGCTATTGCAGAATCTTCCCCAATTCCAGTCATTCTTTACAATGTCCCAGGAAGAACATCCAGTAATATGCTTCCTAATACCATTGTTCGTTTAGCTAATGATTTTAAAAATATTGTTGCTATAAAAGAAGCTGCTGGCGATATGGTTCAAGCCATGAAAATAATCAAAAATAAACCAAAACATTTTTTAGTGATTTCGGGAGATGATATGATTACATTACCAATTATCTTAGCTGGTGGTTCAGGGGTAATTTCAGTTATTGCTGAAGGTTTTCCAAAACATTTTTCAGAAATGGTTCACTTAGGATTGAATAAAAGAGTAGAAGAGGCATATAAAATTCACTATCTGGTAGAAGATGCTATCGATATGATTTTTGAACAGGGAAATCCAGCAGGGATTAAAGAGATCTTTAAATCATTGGGCTTATCTGAAAACACAGTTCGATTACCCTTAGTAAATGTTGATGAAAATTTGGCAATTCGACTAAATGATTTTGTCAATAAAATATCTAAAATGTAGATTTTCGACCCCTTAAAAAAATATTTTGTATTCTACAATTAATAACTAAATTTGCAGTTGCTTTTCAGCTCTCATAAAGTCATGAAAAACGGTAGCATCAAATAAAAAAATGAAAAAATTTTTAGCCCTTTTTGTATTAGTAGTATTATTTTTGTCTTGTAGTCAATATCAAAAAGCATTGAAGTCGGAAGATCTTACTTTGAAATTAGATCAAGCTACAAAAATGTATGATGCAAAAAAATATGGTAAAGCAATACGATTATTTGAACAGTTAGCTCCTGTTTACAAAGGAAAACCTCAAGCAGAGCGAATGTTTTATATGTATTGTCAATCTTTATACAAAACTGAACAATATTACTTAGCCGGTTATCAATTTGAAAGCTTTGCTTCAAGTTACCCTAAAAGCCAAAAAATGGAAGAAGCTTCGTTTTTAGGCGCAAAATGTTTTGTACAATTATCACCAGTATACAGCTTAGATCAAACCGATACCTATAAAGCTATTGATAAATTACAAAATTTCATTGATACCTATCCAAATTCTCCCGATTTGTCTGAAGCAAATGCGATGACTAAATTGTTAAGAGAAAAATTAGAGAAAAAAGCATATGAAAATGCTAAAATTTATAATAATATATCTGATTATAAAGCAGCTATGGTAGCATTTGATAATTTTATTATTAATTATCCTGGAACTCCTTTCAAGGAAAAAGCATTATTTTACAAACTTGATTCAGCCTATAATTTGGCAATTAATAGTATCCCTTCTAAATTAGAGGAACGTTTAAAAAATGCCAAACAAGCCTACATGAGTTTGGTTAAATTTAAGGCTGATACAGAATACAAGTCAAAAGCTGACCAAATGTTAGCCATAATAGATAAAAATTTACAACAATTTTCTAAATAAATTAAAGTCATGGATTTAAAAAAGACGAATGCACCGGTGAACACAATCACTTACAACAAAACCGTAATTGAAGAACGTACCGGCAATGTATATGAGGCAATAACAATAATGGCTAAAAGAGCAAACCAAATTAATTCAGAAATTAAAAAAGAATTAACTGAGAAATTAGAAGAGTTTGCTACATACAACGATAGTCTAGAGGAAATCTTTGAAAACAAAGAACAAATCGAAGTTTCTAAATATTACGAAAAATTACCAAAACCACACGCTTTAGCCGTTCAAGAATGGCTTGATGACAAAATTTACTACAGAGATACTACAAAAGACTAATTAAATGTCTGTTTTAAGCGGGAAAAAAATAGTACTGGGCATTTCTGGTGGAATTGCCGCATACAAAACAGCTACATTAGTTAGGTTATTTATAAAAGCAGGTGCACATGTCCAAGTGATAATGACACCTGCTTCTAAGGATTTTATAACTCCCTTAACGCTTTCTACTCTTTCCAAAAATCCTGTTCATTCTTCATTCTATAATGAAGAGGACGAAAATGCTACTTGGAATAATCATGTTGAATTAGGTCTCTGGGCTGATTTGATACTCATCGCACCCGCAACAGCCAATACCTTATCCAAAATGGCCACTGGTAATTGTGACAATCTTCTCATTGCTGTATATCTTTCAGCCAAATGCCCCGTGTATTTTGCACCTGCTATGGATTTAGATATGTACAAGCATCCTACAACTCTAGCCAGCTTTAATGCATTACATCGATTTGGAAATATTATGATTCCTGCCGAAACAGGCGAACTTGCAAGTGGCTTATCCGGCGAAGGAAGAATGGCTGAACCCGAAAATATTATAGCTTTTATAGAGAACGATATGGAAGCTAAACTTCCGCTAAGAGGGAAAAAGATACTGATAACTGCCGGACCAACTTATGAAGCCATTGATCCTGTTCGATTCATAGGAAATCACTCCTCTGGTAAAATGGGATTTGATATAGCTAAAAGTGCGGCCAATAAAGGAGCAGCTGTTATTTTAATTTCAGGACCTACACATTTAACTGTTGCTAATGCTAACATTGAATTAATTCGAGTGATTTCAGCTCAAGATATGTACGACATGTGCCATCGATATTATCAGGATACAGATACCGCTATTTGTGCTGCAGCAGTCGCTGATTATAAACCAATAAATATAGCCAATCAGAAGATTAAAAAATCTGAAGCAAACTTTTCTATTGAATTAGAAAAAACAAAAGATATTTTAGCCTCATTTGGCGAGTTAAAACAAAAACAATATTTAATTGGTTTTGCTTTAGAAACTGAAAACGAAATTGAAAACGCTAAGTTGAAAATTCAGAAAAAAAACTTAGATTTGATTGTTTTAAATTCCCTTCAAGATGAAGGTGCTGGTTTTGCTAAATCTACCAATAAAATAACCTTTATTGATAAAGATTTCATAATTAATCCAATGCCCCTAAAATCAAAAGAAGAAGTTGCAAACGATATTATTAACAAGGTAATTTCATATTATGAAAAAAATAGTTAGTTTTCTTTTTTTATTTAGTGTTGCAATAACACAAGCCCAACAATTAAATTGCACAGTACAAGTAAACGCTGAAAAATTAGCCAGTACTAATAATCAAGTATTTAAAACGCTGCAAAATGCTATCAGTGATTTTGTAAACAAAACCGATTGGACTGGAGAGTCACTAAAACAAAACGAGAAAGTTACTTGCTCAATGATTATCAACATCAGTAGTTACGATGCTAATCTGTTTTCAGCGACAATTCAAGTACAGTCATCAAGACCTGTCTTCAACTCTACCTATACCACTCCTGTATTCAATTACAATGATAAAGATTTCTCTTTTAGTTACGTAGAATTTGAAAATCTAAACTTTGATCCTTCAAGTTTTAATTCTAATCTAGTTTCGGTATTGTCCTACTATAGTTATATGATTCTTGGTTTTGATGCTGATACTTATGCCATAAAAGGTGGCGGTAATTGGTTCAACACCGCACAGCAAATTTTAACAGTAGCGCAGTCTGGCGGCTATAAAGGTTGGAACCAAGCAGACAGCAATCAAAATAGATATTTTTTAATAAACGATCTTCTATCAGGCACCTACGATGCCTACAGAGAAACCATGTATAAGTACCACAGAGAAGGACTTGACACGATGAATGGTGATTTAAAAGCTTCCAAAACAAAAATTATTGAATCCCTTTCCGTTTTAAATGGCCTATATAAAGTACGTCCGAATGCTTTTCTAACCCGTGTGTTCTTTGACGCTAAAGTAGATGAAATCGTTTCTATTTTATCAGGTGGACCAAGTATCCCTTTATCCGATACAGTAGATACACTAAACAAACTTTCGCCAATCAATTCTAGTAAATGGGCTTCCATAAAGTTATAAATTAGTACATTTACTTTTTTAACTTTCCTTTCTTTTTCCAAACATGATTACAGCACTTTCAATCGAGAATTTTGCGTTGATAGAAAAATTGAATATTGATTTTTCAAATGGATTTTCAATTATTACAGGTGAAACTGGGGCTGGAAAATCAATACTTCTAGGCGCTTTAGGACTTGTATTAGGAAAAAGAGCCGACTTATCTTCGCTAAAAAATACTACTGAAAAATGCATAGTCGAAGCTAATTTTGCTATTTCAAAATACAATTTACAACTCTTTTTTGAAGCTAATGATCTAGACTACGATGACTATACAATAATCAGAAGGGAAATTTTGCCTTCTGGAAAATCAAGAGCATTTATCAACGATAGTCCAGTAAACTTGCAACAACTTCAAGAACTAAGCGTTTATTTAATTGATGTACATTCCCAACATCAAACATTAGAATTGTCAGAAGAAGATTTTCAATTTAAAATAATCGACGCAATTGCCATAAACCAAAGTCATTTAGTAGCATACCAACATATACTCAAGCAATACAAGGAATTAAAAACAACTTTAGATACTACGAAAGAAAACCTAGCCCTTGTTTTAAAAGAGAAGGATTATAATGAGTTTTTATTTAATGAATTAAATACGGCTAATCTAAAAAGCGGCGAACTTGAAACTTTAGAACAGTCCTTCGAAGCGCTTAATAATGTAGAAGCAATAAAAGAAAATCTTGATGCTTTATTATCCTTAGCCAATGAGGATAATTTCGGACTCTTGAAAAGCTTAAAAGAGTTCAAATCAATTCTTCAAAAAAACAGCTCTTTTTCGCAAACCTATCAATCGCTTTTAGAAAGAACTACTTCTATACTAATCGAATTTGACGATATAAGTAAAGAATTAAACCGTGAATCGGAATTAGTGTATAGTGATCCCGAAAAATTAGAAACAATCAATCAAAAACTCCAACTGATTTATAGCTTGCAGAAAAAACACCAAGTGCTGACGGTAGAGGAATTAATTACCATTCAAAATGACTTGGAAAATAAAGTGGTTTCAGTAACTGCTCTTGAAGAGACTATCCTTAAAATTGAAAAAAAAATATCCGATTTAGAAATTCAATTAGATAAGAAAGCAGCTGATATCAATAAAAGTAGGAGTGAGGCAATCCCAAAACTTAACGAGCAGTTAATTGCGATATTGAACCAACTCGGAATGACAAACGTTAGATTCAAAATAGAAGTCACCGCCTCCAATAAATACCTCGCCAACGGTAAAGACAACCTCCAATTTTTGTTTTCTGCTAATAAAGGAACTGAATTCGGCTTACTTAAAAAAGTAGCTTCCGGAGGAGAAATGTCCCGAATCATGTTGGCCGTAAAAGCTGTATTAGCCCAATATTCCAAACTCCCAACAATTATTTTTGACGAAATTGATACAGGTGTGTCGGGAGAAATTGCTAATAAAATGGGGGAGATCATGCGAGAAATGAGCAAAACGATGCAAGTATTTGCTATTACACATTTACCCCAAATTGCAGCCAAAGGCAGTCAACATTTCAAAGTATTCAAAACCATCTCTAATAATACTACAGTATCAGAATTGAAACTACTGACGAATGACGAACGAATAAATGAGATAGCAGAAATGCTCTCCGGTAAAGAAATTTCAGATTCTGCTTTGAATCATGCAAAAGCATTACTGAACTAACCGTTTTAATTTATTATTTTTGTGCCAAATTAAAACCTAAATTAGACAACTTAATTACGATTATATATGATTATAGAACCAAGAATGCGCGGATTTATTTGTTTAACAGCTCATCCAGATGGATGCGCACAAAGCATTAAAAATCAGATAGCTTATGTAAAATCAAAAGGTGTCATTGATGGCCCTAAAAAAGTACTGGTTATCGGAGCTTCTACCGGATTCGGATTAGCATCAAGAATAACAAGTGCATTTGGCTCTGATGCAGCAACTATTGGTGTATTCTTTGAAAAAGAACCTGCTGATGGTAAAACAGCCACTCCAGGTTGGTACAATACAGTTGCTTTTGAAAAGGAAGCTGAAAAAGCCGGAATTTATGCCAAAAGTATTAATGGAGACGCATTCTCAAATGTAATTAAAGAACAAGCTATTAGTTTAATTAAAGCCGATTTAGGACAAGTGGACCTAGTTATCTATAGCCTTGCGTCCCCAGTGCGTTTACATCCAGCAACAGGTGTATTACATCGTTCGGTTTTAAAACCGATTGGTAAAACCTTTACCAATAAAACGGTAGATTTTCATACGGGAAACGTTAGCCAAGTTTCAATTGAACCGGCAAACCAAGACGATATTGATAATACCGTAATAGTAATGGGTGGTGAAGATTGGTCAATGTGGATGGAAGCATTAAAAGCGGCAAATGTACTTGCCGAAGGCGCCATGACTATAGCTTATTCGTATATCGGACCTGAAGTAACTGAAGCGGTTTATAGAAAAGGAACTATTGGTAGAGCCAAAGATCATTTAGAAGCCACAGCATTCCAAATAACAGACAGTCTACAATCCTTAAACGGCAAGGCCTATGTTTCTGTAAACAAAGCACTAGTAACCCAAGCGAGTTCAGCCATTCCAGTAATTCCTCTGTACATTTCTTTATTATACAAAATAATGAAAGCCGAAGGGGTTCATGAGGGATGTATCGAACAAATCCAACGCCTTTATGCTCAACGTTTATATACAGGCGAAGCCATTCCTACCGATGATAAAGGTCGTATCAGAATCGACGATTGGGAAATGAGAGAAGATATTCAGGCCCAAATAAAAACTTTGTGGGATTCCGCCACTACCGAAAATTTAGGTAGTATTGGAGATTTAGCAGGATACAAGCAAGATTTCTTAAATCTATTTGGATTCGGTTTTGAAGGTGTTGATTATACTGCCGATACCAATGAAGCGGTTTTTGTTCCTAGTATAAAGAACTAAAATAACTATTTTTACTATTTCAACTCAAAAACTCGCAATTTAGTGTGAGTTTTTTTTTTGTTTTAGAATACGTACGCATTCTCAATGAGGACGCTTTTTTTTAACTGCCAGCAATCATTTCAATAATATCAATAGCACTTAGGGAACCGATAAAAAAAGTTAATTATTCCCATTTATTTGCTAGGCTTCTTAAATTAAAGTAACTTTAATCAATTAACATTATAAACGCAACTTCTAATGAAAAAAATTACTTTGTTGCTGATACTCCTTTTTGGGATGTTAGCAAATGCTCAATCAATCGTAATTGGAACCGGTACCGCATCTACTGCAGGAACAGGTAGTGATCCAGTTGATGGTTATTTTGAATCGTTTAGATATCAAATCGTATATACGGCAGCCGAATTAAGTGCTTCTTTAACTCCCTATGACCAAATTACAGCCTTAGGATTTTCAATAGATGAAGATTATGGAGGAGGTCCTCTAGCCGCATATACCATCAAAATGGGCCATACAGCAGCAATTAATTCCGCAGCTCATAATGTAGACGCCACAACAGTAGTTAAAAATTCATTTGATTATGACCCTACTGCAACCGCTGCAGGAAGTTTTGATATGATTACTTTTGACACACCCTTCATCTGGAATGGAACCGATAATATCGTAATCGAAATTTGTTCAGAAGGACCCAATGCTTTCGTGGCACCTTATGGTGGCGTTAGAGCTACAACTATGACAACGGGTTCAAGAAGGTTCAGAGTAGATGGTGATATTGCTTGTAGTACCGATACGGGTACGACTAGTGGTAACAGACCTAATATAAAATTTAACTATAGCGAGGGAATTCCCCCTTCATGTTTACCTCCATCAGCAGGTCTTGCAACCGTTACTTCATCTTCAACAGCCACGCTAAGTTGGACTACTGGAGGTGCAGCCAATGCAGAAGTAGCAGTGCAGATAGCCGGTACTGGAGTTCCTGCATCAACTGATAATACAGGTGCAAATGTGTCTGGAATAACTTATAATGCGGCTTCATTACTGCCTCAAACGGATTATGAATTTTATGTTAGAGACGAATGTACCTTGGGAACCGAGTTCAGTACTTGGGCTGGCCCTTATACTTTTAATACAACCGTAATCCCTGGTTGTGCTACAAATCTAACGCCTCTAGATGGGGCCATCGATGTATTTGTACCTACTGGTGTTACGTTTTCATGGGAGGCCCCAACGACTGGTGACCCTGCTATTTCCTATGATCTGTACTATGGCTTAACACCAACTACCGTAAATATTTTAGTAGGTAACTATACCACCACATCAACAAACATCAATGTTTCAGGTTACGCAACTACCTTTTATTGGAAAATTGTGGCTAAGAATATAGGAGGAGACGCAATAGGCTGTCCCGTTTGGAGCTTTACTACCATTCCAGCTCCAGGCTACTGTTTAGACGCACCAAATGGTCAATACCCAATTGATCCTGCGGGGGTAACTCCTGACACTTGTGATGGTCTATTTGAAAATATCATTACCGATGTAGGTTACGCCGGTGAATATTCCTTGATAAATGTGACTTCAGGACAAACCTATGTTTTCAAAAGTTCGATTCCAACTGATTTAATTACTATTAGTGCTGACGATGGAGTAACTGCTGCTGCCTACGGCACTGCATCAGTAACATGGGTGGCCACTATCACAGGTCAGGTGAGATTCTATACGCACATTGACGATCAATGTGGCTCTGACAGCAGTCCTAGAATCCGTTCTGTTATTTGCGGGATTCCAGCACCAGACGCACCTGACTTTGCCAATTTAGAAGGACCTCCTTCGGCAACCATTGATCAAGGAGGCACGGTAACGGTTTATGGTGAAGTTTTCGAAGCCGGACTAACCGATGTAACGACCGGACAAGCACCCGGAATCAATGCTTGGATAGGGTATAGCGATGTGAATTCAAATCCTACTACTTGGTCTACTTGGGTGCCAGCAACCTTCAATACAGAAACCAGTAATGGAAATAATGATGAATACAGCGCAGTCATTGGCGATTTACTTGCTCCGGGAACCTATTATTATGCCACTCGCTTTAATTTGAATAATGGCGCCTATTTTTATGGTGGAATTGATACCATTAATAATGGCAACTTCTGGGATGGAACTACTTATGTGAGCGGTATACTTACCGTTAATCCTCCAGCAGCTCCCGCTAATGATGAATGTGCTACAGCTATCCTGCTTACTGCCGGAGGAAGTTATGGAGATTACCTCACAGACGGCACTAATTTTGGTGCTACTACGTCAACACAAACTGCTCCTACCACTTGTAATGGGTTTTTAGGTAATGATGTTTGGTTCAGCGTAGTTGTGCCTGCTAGCGGTAACATTACCATAGAAACGGGCGATTCTTCAACGGGTGAAACTAATTTAGATACCGTTATCACAGCCTATAGTGGCGATTGTACAAATCCTGTTCAAGTGGGCTGTAACGATGACAACACAACCGCGGGTACTGCCTATTCTAAACTATCGTTAACAGGTCAAACTCCTGGAAATACTATTCTAATTAGAGTGTATGAATATAACAATGATAATACAGGCGGATTTGGAATATCAGCCTACGATGCTTCGTTAAATACTAGTATATTTGATAATACCAACTTTACTTATTATCCAAATCCAGTAAAAAACCTACTCAATCTATCAGTAAACCAAGCAATAGATTCCATCGAAGTATACAATCTACTAGGGCAAAAAGTAATTACGGCTAAACCAAATGCAAACCAAATCCAGATTGACATGTCCAACTTAGCCGATGGGGCCTATCTAGTGAAAGTAACATCCAACAATCAAGAGAAATCATTTAAAGTCTTAAAACAGTAATTCTTTTTTTATTTCAAAAAGTAAACCACCTATTTTTTAGGTGGTTTTTCTTTTTTAGATATCTTATCTTTGTTAAAATTTTAAGCATGCAGTTTTCCATCATCATACCCGTTTACAACAGACCAGACGAAATCACAGAACTACTGGAAAGCTTAGTAGTTACTGAATATGACCAACCGTTTGAAGTGGTGATCATCGAAGATGGTTCTTCCATTAGCTGCAAAGAGGTAGTAGAGGTGTTTGCTTCAAAAATAACGATATCCTATTACTTTAAAGAAAATTCTGGTCCAGGCGACTCTCGTAATTTCGGAATGAAAGTAGCCAAAGGTGACTACTATATCATTTTTGACTCAGATTGCATAATCCCTAAGCAATACCTAGGGGAAGTAGCAGCCGAATTACAATCGCAATATGTCGATTGCTTTGGGGGTCCCGATGCGGCTTTAGACTCTTTTTCCGATGTGCAAAAAGCAATCAATTTTGCCATGACTTCTTTTTTAACGACTGGCGGAATCAGAGGCGGATCTGAAAAAGTAAACAAATTCCAACCCCGAAGTTTCAATATGGGTATCTCTAAAATAGCTTTTGAAGCTTCCAAGGGCTTCGGAAACATTCACCCCGGAGAAGACCCTGATTTATCCATTCGCCTATGGAAATTGGGTTATCAAACCCGCTTGTTCTCAAAAGCCTTTGTCTACCACAAAAGAAGAATCGATTGGGGCAAATTCACAGTGCAAGTAACCAAGTTTGGAAAAGCACGTCCCATATTAAACAGCTGGTATCCTGAATTCAACAAATTAACGTTTTTCTTTCCAACTGTTTTTATCCTTGGATTCTGTGGCGCACTATTCGTATTACTATGGGGTATACTGTTCCCAATCTATTGCTATACAGCCTATTTTCTAGCTGTTTTTTTAGTAGCGTCGTGGCAAAACAAAAACCTTAAAATTGGTTTCTTATCCTTAATTGCGGTATACAAACAGTTCACAGGTTATGGCGTCGGATTCCTAAAATCCTACATAAAAGTCATCCTACTCAATCAAAAACCCGAACTAGCATTCCCCGAACTATTCTTTAAAAGTAAATCATGACCAAAATAATAGGTTTGACAGGCGGTATAGGCAGCGGTAAATCTTTCGTGGCCCAGTATATGAAATCGGTAGGGATTCCGGTCTACATAGCCGATGAAGAAGCCAAAAAACTAATGGCATCTGCAGAAATGGAGCAGGAGGTAACCAAAGCGCTAGGATCAGGAATTCTAACAGACGGTCATATAGACAAAAATAAACTAGCTCAATTAGTCTTCAACCATCCTGATAAACTGCAAATCCTAAACTGCATCGTTCATCCCAAAGTTAAACAGCACTTTGACCAATGGGTACAACACCATAAAACCCATCCGCTGCTGGTCAAAGAAACCGCCATTCTATTTGAAAGCGGAAGCTACATAGACTGCGACAGCATCATAACAGTCACAGCCCCAATGGAATTGCGTATTCAAAGGGTAATCCATCGCGACCACACCACCAAAGAACAAGTTTTGCAACGCATCGAAAACCAATGGACTGACGAACAACGCATTGCTAAAAGTGATTACACAATTAACAATATTTCTGTTAAAGAAACAGAAAGCCAAGTCAATGAAATCCTTAATTTATTAAAAATTCAATAATTTTAACGACAGATGTTAATGTTTGGTTAATGTATTTATTGTATAAATGTTAAAATGCTAAATTTGTGTAATGAATAAATTGTTTTTCAGATTATTGGTCATCTTAATGAGCTTGTCTTTAATAGGCATCATTCTTGTTCAGGTGTATTGGTTTGACAAATCATTCGAAAATAACGAAGAACAATTCAAATTTCACGTTAAACAAGTTCTCGGAAATGTTGCAGATAAGTTACAAAAACAAGAAGCCTATAATTTCTACGAACAATACAATCATGTCAAAGACAGTATGGGGAAGACCCCAAAAAGAAGTGATTTCTTAGAACTGTTTTTATACCAAAGAGATACCCGCACAAATGAGACCATAATATACTCTAATAATATCATCTCAGATGATTACGGAGTATCCCCCTCGTTCTTTGATAAAAATGCAGATAATAAAGCGTCGATAAAGAAGTATACCTCCAAAAGTAAAACCGAAGTATACAACCAAGGAATTGACAATCCCAATGTGAAACAAAAAATTGCACCCGATGTGAAAATGGAGAAGATCGCTTCCCTAGATTCATGGAAAGATGCCCAATTCGAAATGCTTTACAAAGACATGGCCGCCCTAAAACCAATACAGGAAAGGGTGAGTGTCGATAAACTTCAAAAACTATTGGCCGACGAACTTATAGAATACGGAGTTAAAACGCCTTTCGAATTTAACGTATACAGCAACGGATTAGCAACCAAAATAAAATCGGAACATTTTAATTATGATAAGTCAGCGACCTATTCGATTCCTGTTTTTATTGACAATGAAGGAAATAATAAGTACCAACTGTTAGTGACCTTCCCGCAAAAAAAGAAGTTCTTGTTTTCAGAATTAATCAGCATTTGTCTATTGTCCATCATTTTCACACTAGTGATTATAGTAGCCTATTCAAGCGCCCTAAGTCAGTTAATTAAACAACGACAGATTTCTGAAATCAAAACCGATTTCATAAACAACATGACCCACGAATTCAAAACACCTATTGCAACCATCAATTTAGCACTAGATGCCATCAAGAATCCTAAAGTCATAGACGATAAAGAAAAAGTGCAACGCTACTTGCAAATGATCCGAGATGAAAACAAACGCATGCACGCCCAAGTTGAGAATGTATTGCGCATCTCCAAACTGGAAAAGAAAGAATTAGAAATAAATAAAGAAACAAACGATGTCCATGACATCATCCAAGATGCTATCGAACACGTAAGTTTGATTGTAGAAGATAGAAACGGTACCATTACAACGCATTTAGACGCCAAAAGAACCTCTGTGTTATTAAATGATGTCCACTTTACCAACGTACTAGTAAACATCCTTGACAATGCCATTAAATACTCGCCAAACCAACCTGTTATTGATATCTATACCGAGAACGTAAAAGAGTTTGTCATCATCAAAATAAAAGACCAAGGGGCCGGAATGACAAAAGCAGCTCAAAAACGAATATTTGAAAAATTTTATCGCGAACATACCGGCGATTTGCATAATGTAAAAGGTCATGGTTTAGGTTTAGCTTACGTTAAACGAATTGTAGAAGATCACAACAGCGAAGTATTCGTTGAAAGTGAAAAAGGAAAAGGAAGCACATTTATTATTAAAGTCCCACTCATAAATTAACAATATGGAAACAAACAAAAAAATTCTTTTAGTCGAAGATGATCAGAACTTCGGAATAGTCCTGCGGGAGTATTTGACATTAAATGATTTTGAAGTAACCTTAGCCAAAAACGGCATGGAAGGTTTTGAAAAATTCAAAAAAGACAACTATGATCTTTGCATCTTAGACGTCATGATGCCCTACAAAGACGGTTACACTCTTGCCAAAGAAATCAGAGAGAAAAACAAAGATGTACCTCTTATTTTCTTAACGGCCAAATCCATGAAGGAAGATGTAATGAAAGGATATAAAGTGGGTGCCGATGATTACCTAAACAAACCGTTCGACTCTGATGTGCTATTAATGAAAATCAAAGCCATCATTCAAAGAAAATCAGCTGAGACTAAAAACGAACCGGCTAAATTTGAATTCCAAATTGGTAAATTCCATCTTAATTCTAAATTACGCTATTTGAAATTAGGCGAGAACGAACCTATAAAATTATCTCCAAAAGAATCCGATCTATTAAAAATGATGGCGCTATATGAAAATGATTTAATGCCAAGAGAATTAGCACTAACAAAAATATGGAGAGAAGACAACTACTTCACCTCAAGAAGTATGGACGTGTATATTGCTAAACTTCGTAAATACCTAAAAGAAGATCCAAACGTGGAAATCCTAAACATCCACGGAGAAGGTTTCCGATTGGTCATCAAAAAATAAGCATTAAAGTATAAAGGCTTCTGGTAACAGAGGCCTTTTTTTTTTAGGCTAGCTGTACGCGCAAAGCAAAACAAGCTTTGTCCTCGCGCTTTAAAGCAAAGGTGAGGGAAGCAGCGGTTTCATAGCGGTGGATGCAAACAAGGTCATGGAAGGATACTTCTTTCATATAGTTCATATCCAAACTGCAAATACGCTGTTGCGCAAAGGTATCAAGAGCAACGGTATCCAAACACCACTCCAAATACTTAACGCTATTAGCATGATTCACTATATCTAAATCGGATAAGACTACCATATGTTGCCCCACTGCAATCATCTCAGATGGCAACTCAATTTTACCCACCGGCACTGTAGTGGCTGGATCAGGATAAATGACAAAATGATCAAAAGGCAATTGTAACGCCTCAGGTCTGCGACTATTTGTATTGAATACTGCCCAAAAGGTTTCGCATCCTACAATCTTTCGGTCTCCTAAGTACACTTCCAAACAACGTATCGAACGGGAGTTTTCCAACGAATTAATCCACGTTTTTATTGTAACCACATCACGCCACTTTGGAAGTTCTGTAATTTCTACCCGCATCCGACTCAATACCCAAGCTTGATTATGTAATTGCATATCTGTAAAACTAATTCCCCCTTGCTCAGCATGCAAAGCCGCCGTCAACTGCAAGAGATTGCACAATTCAGTATGCTTCAAGTACCCATCAGGATAACATTGCAAAAAGTTCACCGTCCATTCTTGGGTCAGTATCGATGTGAAATTAGATGATATAGGCATTAGTGCTCGTTCGAGTTAGCATTAACCAATTGGTCTATAGTATTCGTAATTAGTGTGCGTTCAGTTTGATAATCAAACCAATGAGCGGTTTCCGCACGCTTAAACCAGGTCAGTTGTCGCTTGGCAAACCGTCGAGTATTGATCTTAATGGCTTCTACCGCCTCGGCTATAGTAATCGTGCCATCCAAATAATCAAACAACTCTCGATAACCCACCGTCTGCAATGCATTCAAATGGCGCTGCGGATACAATGCCTCAACTTCAGCAAGTAATCCTTCGGCCATCATCAAGTCAACCCGCAGGTTTATGCGGTCATAAAGCACCTCCCGCTCGGCGTCCAACGCAATCACTATCGGAGTGAAGGAGCGCTCATTAGCTTTCTTTCCAAGGAAACTAGAATAGGGTTGACCACTGCCCAAACTTACCTCCACAAAACGCTTCATACGCTGCGGATTTTGTAAAGTCTGCGAATTCTCAATAGCCAAATACCGGTAATACGCTGGGTCCAATTCCTTCAACTTGTCTTGTAAGTAAGTGATTCCAAATTCTTCATAATCAGAATTTAACTTCTTTCTTACGGATTCATCTATCTCCGGAAAATCATCAAACCCTTTAAGTATGGCATTAACATAAAGTCCCGAACCTCCTACCATAATCTGTATATTGTTTTCTTGAAATAAACCCTCGAGTAAGCCCAAAGCCTCTTCTTCAAAATCGCCTACACTATAAGCCTCATGCACCGATTTGTTTTGTATAAAATAATGGGGAACGGCGGCCAATTCATCTGCCGTAGGGACTGCCGTACCTATGCGCATTTCTTTATAAAACTGCCGACTGTCACAGGAAATAATACTGCAGCCATACTGTTGCGCCAATGCAATACTCAACGAGGTCTTCCCTATAGCCGTAGGCCCTATGATGGTAACTAAATAATTCATCCGTTAAAACTTCACGATGCGTATGACTTTATGCCTACGCAAATAACCCTGTATAATCGTTTTAGTATCCCTATTATGCTGCATCGGTATAATAATGTTCTTCAAGATCTCAATAGTATGGACCTGATAATTCAAGTCAAAAAAACAATAACCTTTATAAACTCCGTTTTCAATCAACACCGCACTGCGTTCTTCTACAGTACGGCCGCGATCTATCACAACCATATTGTTACTTTCAAACTGCATTTTAGCCAAACAATCTTCCACACGCTCATTATACAACTCGGGTGATTCCTGACCCATACAGGCACCATGACATTCTTTTATCTTCAATTGAAAACAGCCATTATTAGTTTCATACAAGCCGTTAATCTTCTGACACAACTGGTATTCAGCCGTGATCTTAAACAAGAAATTACGCCCTTCTTGCAAGGTCACAAAGGAAGTAATCTCCTTTTTACGGCCATCAGCCTTCAAGACCTTCATGGCAATATAGCCTTCCGTAGTTTTCTCGGTGTACAAAGCATATTGAAAAATGGTTTTGCGCTGTGAACGATTATAGAGCGGCTTATTAATCTTTATCTCTTCACTTTCTTTCAACAACGCAATCAATTCACTGCCGGTTTCCTCATAGGTTACGGCAAACACCTCTCGCTGTATCTTTTTACTCTTACCTGAAGTCCCCGTAAAATGCTGGTTAATGCGCTTCTTAATATTTTTACTCTTGCCAATATAAACCAAATCGCCCTTCTCATTGTGGATATAATAAATTCCGGTTCTACTGGGCATGCTCTCCGCTATATCCAACAACTTAGGCGACAAGCCTTTCTTAATCTCAGCCTTAATCAAACTGATGATGATTGTTTTCTCAACGTCCTTCGACAATATCATCTTAAACAATTTCACAGTGGCCAAAGCATCTCCACTAGCGCGGTGTCGATCAGTAACGGGTATACCAAGGGAACGTACTAGCTTGCCTAAACTATAAGAGGGCTGGCCCGGAATCAACTTCTGGGACAGTTCGACCGTACATAAGGTGGGTTTGATGTAATCATACCCTAATCGAGCAAACTCGGTCCGCAGGATGCGGTAATCAAAAGAAGCATTATGTGCCACGACTATACAATCTTCCGTAATCTCAATAATGCGTTTTGCCACTTCATAAAACTTGGGAGCCGAACGCAACATAGCATTGTTAATCCCCGTAAGTTTTACCACAAAGGGCTGTATCGGCTTCTCTGGGTTGACCAAACTGATGAATTGATCCACGATTTCAAGGCCATCAAACTTGTAGATGGCAATCTCCGTAATGCCTTCTTCATTAAATTGACCTCCCGTAGTTTCTATGTCGAGTATTGCGTACAAATTTGAGACTGTTCGTTTATTATTATTGTAAATAAGAAATTATCGTGTACCAAAGATACTACTTCCTATCCTAACCATCGTGCTGCCACATTGAATCGCCAAGGCATAATCCCCACTCATTCCCATTGATAGGGTAGTAAATTGAGGATAGGTATCATAAAGTGCTTTCAAACGGTCAAACTCTCTTTTTATCTGCTCTTGGTCTTCCGTAAAACTAGCCATCCCCATCAAGCCAATCACGTTTACATTAGTCAAGGACTTAAAGGCTTCAGAGGCTAGTAGAGAATCCAATTCTTGGGCATCTAAGCCAAACTTTGTGTCTTCCTCCGCTATGTGTATTTGAAGCAAACATGCAATGTGTCTGCGCCAACGAACCGCATGCCGATTGATTTCAACGAGTAGCTTCAGACTATCCACACCATGAATCAATTTTACATATGGAACCATATACTTCACTTTGTTTGATTGCACATGACCTATCATATGCCACTCAATGTCCTTAGGCATCGACTGCCATTTCTCGGTCATTTCCTGGATTTTATTCTCACCAAAAATGCGCTGTCCTGCCGCATAGGCTTCCATCAAGTCCGCTACAGGCTTGGTCTTAGAAACCGCAACTAGAGTAACGCCAGGCGGAATAGTGCTTTGAATCGAGTGTAGGTTGGTAGCTATAGGCATAGTGTGATATTGGATACTGCCTCAAAAATAACAACTATTCAGCAATCCTACACCTATTTATCTTGTTTTGTTTGCTAAAATGTAAGCGCACTAATAAAGGAGGAAACATGGGTCAAAACATATTTAGGGACTTCTTTAGGTAACATATGCTTTACTTAACCCCCCGAGTGTCATGCAAAAACACCAGCCTAGACTTCCCTATATAATCGGTAAACCGATCAACGGCTAAGGCTGCAATAGGGAGAGGAAGAGTGGACATAGGCACTTTTGTGTAAGGGATCCTAATCCCTAAAAATACTACTTTTTATAGGATACGCAAATACTGAAAAACATCCCTACAATTTTGTAAGTCCTTTTTTTACAATTGCCACACATATGTGCATTTCATCGGGTTTTATGTGGTATTGCCGATAAAACTTACCAATGAACGCAAGACTAATTACATTTGATAGATTTAAATGGAGGCAACTGCCTTAGGTATTTTGGGTATGAAAAATAACATAGTGCTGCTTTGTGCTGTAGTCAGTTTATTGGCCTTCAGTGGTTTTGCCCAAGAAAAAGAAATCCGACACTCCCGTAGCAAACAGATAAAAGAAATTGAAACCGCCGATGATAGGAACGATACCGACCTTACCATCGTTTCCTACCACGTTGTTGAAACCATCAAGAAACCGATGGGAAGTAGTATCACCTCCTATGATGTATCCAGTCTAAGCATGATCAACTCCAATGATTTGGGACCCAACAATACCCGTATCATCACACCCAAATACGTACGAACCAAATCAATTAAAAAAACAGCGGCGGCCAACGCTACAGTAGATGCCCTCGCAGCGCCCGTAAAAGTGCTTACCGTAAAAGAACAAGCCGCCAAAGAGGAGGAAGCCAAAATAGAAGCGGCCATTACCGAAGTAGTAAAAGAAGAAATCATCAAAGCTGAAGCAGCTAATAAGGAAGCCACTATCACAGCCACCAAAGAAGAGGAAGCTAAAATAGCAGCAACCAAAGCAGAAGCAGCAAAAATAGAAGTCGTTAAGATAGAAGCTTCCAAAACGGAAGTCGTCAAAATGGAGGTCCCTAAATCAAAAACACCAACTACTGCAGCGCCAACCAAAACCACGTCTAAAATGGTAGCCATTCCATCCAGTAAACCGGCAAGCGAACCCGCAAAAGCTACTCCTAAGAAAAAAGAAAACTACGTAACAATTGATATTGTAAATACCTACGAACGTGTATTAGAAAAAGGATACAAGTCGGTAGACATGCTGACAAAAGTAGCCGACCGTCATTTCTTGAACAACGAACTCGAGCAAGCTGCGAAGTGGTATAACCAACTCTTTGAACTCACCAAAGACCTAGACGCAGTCCACTACTATCGCTACGCCAAATCCCTAGAAGCAATCAACGAACTCGAAAAATCCAACGAAATGATGGCTATATTCCGAGTTAAGAACCAACAAGAGCGATAATTAGCAGATAATAGACGATTACCAACCTGCAGGTGGTAGGTAGGATAGTAGATGATTGACTCATTCTAAAAACTCCTATTATTGGAATTTGACACGAGTCTCGTCCTAAGACGAGACGCCTAATGGAGCGCAGCGTAATAAATTTCTTTTTTTTGGAATTTAATCCCTGCCCATTTCCCCCAACATTCGTGCTTTCGTGGCCCCAAAATCTCAGTATAACTCTCTACTTCCTCAAATACCGATTTAGCTCCTTCAAAGCAAATTTAGCTTGAAGCATTCCTTGAGCATAACTGGCAATTTCATAGTCATCAAAATTGAAAGTGATACTGTCCTTTGTAAAATGAAAATGCAAGCCTTTTATTGTTTCTACACTAGCCCCAAATACATTAACACGCTTGGTTAATAGTTTAATAAGGGACAATGTATCTTTTTTTGTCCGTAGCGCAAAACAGTCCTCAAAAGTGAGCAAGCGGCCCTTATTAACATCAAATGTAAACGAACGGTAAACCGACATCCCATGGACAGCACCATTATAATACTGTGAAGAGGCAAAATTGTAACTGATGATGTTTTTATTCCGATAGGCACTTTCCAACAAGGTCGAATAATCAAAGCCCGTATCCGTTGAATCATCAGCATAACGTTCTTCCACTTCATCCACAAAATCATCTTTCTCACGGACAATCGCATGCCGAACCAAAGTATCAAAAGAATACACATTCGAAACGGGTATCGTCAACAATACCGTTAGCCCACGCTTGTCATCATTTATTTTAATAGTATCAATCTTAAAATCCAAAGGAACATCTCCATTGCGCAACACAGACCCGCCCGAAAAAGCCAGGCAAATAATAACTGCCAACAAAATCAATATCTTTTTCATAACAACAATAATAGAGCTTTTTCGAGTTCCAAGAAAGGTAGGAATAAGTTATCCTGCTTGGATTTCTTAATTCTTAACAAAACGCACAAAAGAAATCGCCTCATCTAATGCCTCAATCTGCAAAAGATACAAACCACTTGCCAAGTCAGAAACATCTACCTCTTGTGTTAAAATTGCTGGTGTAGCCTTTACCAACACTCCCTTGACATCATAAATACGGAGCGCCTTGATCTGGGCTAGACCTATTATCGTAAAATGAGTCGTAACCGGATTAGGATATACCCCAAAAGGGGATACCTCTTGACTTGGCAATCCCAAGAATTCACAATTTACTAGAGTAGGAGCGAAGACAGAATTATTGCTATTAGTCGCCAATTGACCGTACAAGCCATAACCCCAAGCCCACAAAGTGCCATCAGTCTTTTTGGCAACCGCATGCAGTAAGCCACCCGAGATACTTTGCCAATCACTGTCGGTTCCAATAGGAGTGGGAACCAAACGGTTTTGCTGGGTACCATCACCCAATTGCCCCAAACCATTATTACCCCAAGCCCATAAAGTGCCGTCTATTTTTAAAGCCATACTGTGATACCCTCCACAAGCCACGGTCTGCCAATCGGTATCCGTTCCGAGTTGTAAGGGAACTAATTGCGTACTTTGCGTACCATTGCCCACTTGTCCGTTTGCATTAAAACCCCAACCCCATAAGGTACCATCGGTTTTCAACGCGATACTATGTCCGTAACCTGCCGCCACAGTTTGCCAATGGGTGTCGGTGCCTATTTGAATCGGAACATTGCTGTAGGATAGGGAAGTACCCATACCTATTTCTCCTGAAGTATTACTACCCCAACCCCACAAAGTACCGTTGGTTTTAACGGCCAACGTATATTCTACACCCACTGAATAGCTTAGCCAATCCGTATCTGACGAAATCATAGTCGGTACCGAAACATCTGTATAGTTGCCCAGACCCAAAGAGCCTTGGGAATTGTTGCCCCAGCCCCATAAAGTTCCGTCCAACTTTTGCGCAATCGTACTCGAACTCCCCGTTTTCACAGTCTTCCAGTTGGTCGCCGTGCCCACTTGCGTCGGCATAGTAAGATCCGCAGTAGTGCCTTGACCCAATTGCCCCTCACTGTTCCATCCCCAAGACCACAACGTGCCATCCGTTTTAACCGCAACAGTATGGTAAACGCCACCCGCAACAGTTTTCCAATTAATTGCAGTGCCTATAGGCGTAATAACCCAGCGGTCCGTATTCGTCCCATCTCCCAATTGCCCATGGTTATTTCTTCCCCAAGCCCACAAGGTGCGATCAGCTTTAATACCCACTGTATGATAATCACCACCATCAGCGCTCTGCCAACATTGAGAATGAATAGCCCAACAAAAGAGGCCCAACACTAAAGAAAAGATTGTCTTCAATACTAAATTTTTACGGAGTTATAAACCCCCAAGTTCCCTCACACTCCATCCCATAATCTTGCATATCCTGATCTACATTCCAATACCAATAATTCATATCAGAATCAAAACCACCTCCCATATCGATGGTCATCATAAAAAGATTCAGCAAGGTAAACACCGCCAAAAAAGCAACCACCACATAATACGAAATGCGCAAATACACATTGTATCGCGCCAACTCCAATACCACCTGATACCCAAACCGCAGGACAAAGAGCAACACGCTCCATACCAACATGTTCAATAAAATACCGCTAATACTAAAGAAATACTCCATCGAACTCCCAAGCGAACTTTGCTTAAAGATAAACGGACAGCCATAATAGGTAGGGAAGGGCTCTGCACCCTCACAATCATACACCACACCATAGACCATACCTAGCGTAAGTCCCAAGGCGATTAAAGGGATTATTATATATTTCATGCGCAACTAACTTAACTGGCTTAAAGGCTTTTACGCACTAAAAATAAGAATTTTATTCCATACTACCAAATGCGAAGCTTCGGTGGGATTTCAAAAATTGAAATTTCTTTTAGCCTATTGCTTACTGTGACTGTAATCTGCGACTACCAACTCCAACATCTAATTTCCCTAAACTTCAAGGTTTTACTTTACAGTATACCAATGATGAAGTATTTAATTGTATACTTGCTGCTTATTTGAATAATTAATTTTGAAATTATGAAACTAGCCTGGGCACTTTTTCTAACTATAATTCTAAATCTTACGGTAGCAGCGCAAGATGGATCAGTTGATGCTTCCTTTAATCCAACCGATATCGGACATAGAAATGGGGACGGACCCTACAATACAGTAGCCGATCCAAGCACCTATTTTTATAAAGTAGCCGTGCAAGCAGATGGTAAAATAATAGCCAGCGGCCAGTTCACTCAATATAACGGAACCACTTGTACGAATCTTATTCGCCTTACAGTTGACGGACTCTATGATACAACCTTCAATTCAGGTGGAGTAGGCTTAGTGGGAACGGTTTACGCCATCATCATCCAACCTAATGGTAAGATTTTAGTTGGTGGAGAACTGTACAGTTATAATGGCACTTCAATTCAAAATGTCATCCGATTAAATGCCGATGGTACGTTAGATTCAACCTTCAACGTTACCGTGGGACAAGGCAATTTAAATACCGTGCACTCACTAGCGCTGAGAAATGATGGCAAACTTTACATCGCCGGAAAATTTGATAATATATCCATCATTCGGGTCGATACTAACGGAGTGACTGACACTACCTTTACTTGCCTTGCAAACGCTTTTCAAGGCTACATCTACTCCTTGGGGATTCAATCGGATGGTAAAGTTATTCTAGGGGGCGGATTTACAACCTTTGGTAGTACCTCCAGAAACAGAATTCTGAGATTAAATATCGATGGCACTTTAGATACGGCTTTTGATCCTGGAACTGGAGCCAGTAATACGGTAAGAAAGGTAATCGTGCTGTCTGATGATAAGATATTGATGATGGGTGATTTCGACAGTTATAATGCCAATTACGAGACTAAACTTATCGCACGATTAAATTCAAACGGACTTCTAGACACTTCATTTACGCCAGGATATTTTAGTATTGACCTCGGGGTTTTAGGGGTGCTAAATTCGATTTTGGTCGAGCCTGACGGTAAGATTCTGGTAGCAGGCTCTTACAACTATCACGGCGCAACGCCTATTTTTGCCAATGCGACTTCCGTGATTAATTTAACCCGCCTAAATGCTAATGGCACTCGAGATACCACTTTTAGTACGATTGGCACTGATTCTTCCATAAATGATATTGCTATGCAAGGCAGCACTAATTTTATCATAGGAGGAAGTTTTGAAACCTACGCTAACGTGGCTCGTCGCCGAATGGCACGTTCTTTAGCCAACGGAACCAATGATATAACATTTAATACGGGTAGCGGATCTAATAGTTCTGTGTTAGACTTAAAGGTGTTACCCGATGATAAAATACTAATTGCTGGAGCGTTCCGTTTATACAATGGTGTAGTGAGAAATAGAATGGCCCGCTTAAATTCAGACGGAACCTTAGACCTAACCGCAAATGCTGCTCCCTTAATCAATTCTGATATTTATGCCTACAAAGTGCAATCCGACGGTAAGATCCTTATTGGAGGTGCCTTTACTACTGTAGGCACAGCCTCTAGAAGTTTACTAGCGCGCTTGAACGCCGATTTCACCTTAGACACTTCGTTCAATATTGGTACGGGTTTTTCTTCCAATAGAGTGACCGACATAGCGGTGCAATCCGATGGTAAGATCATAGTAGTAGGGTATTTTACCTCCTTCAACGGAGCAACCTGCAACCGCGTAGCAAGACTAAATGCCAATGGCTCTCTTGACACCACTTTCAATGTGGGTACTGGGGCAGACAGCTCCATTGCTACCGTTATCCTTCAATCTGATGGGGAAATTATTCTTTTTGGAGGTTTTACTCATTTCAATGGCGTTTCAAAATATGGTATCGTACGACTAAATACCGATGGGAGCATAGAAACTACGTTTACTACCGGTACAGGGCTCAACGGAACCGTAAAATGTGCTACCGAATTGGCCAATGGGAAAATACTGTTGGCGGGCACACTAAATACCTACAACGGTTCAAATGTCGGCGTTATGATGCGATTAAACCACGACGGAACCCGAGATACGACGTTTGTGATGGGTCATAACACCTCCGTAACGGTGGAGCATTTTATAGTGCAGCCCGATGGTAAAATTATTATGGGAGGAACTAATTTTGCTTCCCTGTATAGTGGTCTTCGCAACGTAGCCAAATTGAGCGCCGACGGCGCTGTTGATGGAACATTCAATTACAATACCTTTTTAGGACCAAACGGCACTATCTATTGTGTAGGATTACAGTCTACTGGGAAGCTAATTGTAGCGGGCAATTTTGATATATTTGATACCACCGGTCGCAATCGTGTGGCCCGACTTAACAATACAGCTCCTTTAAGTACAACCAACTTTACAGAAGCGTCCAATAATGTAATAGTGGCTACTAAAAACAATACAATCAGCATAGACACAAAAAACACACCTTTACAGTCGGTTTCAGTGTATGACCTAAACGGGAAATTGTTGTACCTGAACCAAAAAATAACCGAAGCTAATTTTGTTATTGAATCCATACAACCGATGAACCAATTACTCCTTTTTAAATTTATCGACCAACAAGGGAAGAGTTCAACCTTAAAAACCATGTTCTAAAAGCAATAGAAAGACTGTCAAAAGATTAGCAGCTTGGCAGAGAAGAATATGCCGTATACTTACTATTGGGTAACAATTTGATAGGAGACGAGTTAAACTAATGGAGCGCAGCGTAGTAAGTATATAAACCTGAGCAAGAATAGGTGATAAGCCGAAAAGAAAAAATACATATTGTCGCAGCACTTTGTCATGCCGACGAAGGAGGACACGAGCGAAGCGAATGATGGATCGAAATGGAATAAATTAGGGATTTTATTTTTTTGGAATTTGACACGAGCGAAGCGACTGATGGAGCAAAGCGGAATAAATTTTCAATTTTGGAATTTACTCTTGCATATTGTTTCAATTTTTAAGATTCTCAAATCCTCTAGAGTTTACTCAGAGCCTATATAGAGTTTACTTAAATCCTACTATAAGTGTACCTAGACTTTACTCGAACCTTTAACCCGTCCTGAAACAACTTTACGCAAAAACCATCCAACCATCCAACAATCCAACTATCAAATTAGCGACTGCGACTATATAAGGCCTTCTTAAAACAACTCATAAATCATCAACCCGCTTCGAAACTTCGGCTCAATATACGTACTCTTAGGCGGCATAATAAGGGATTGATCGGCTAGCGCTTTAATCTCTGCGATGTCGGAAGGGTACAGCATGAAGCCTACCGCAAACTCACCTTCGTCTACCAGTTCTTTGATGGTGAGGATAGATTGCTTCCCGGGGATGTATTCGATGCGTTCGTCGTTTCTTAGGTCTTCGATGCCTAATAAGGGCTGGAGTACCTTGTCGTATAAGATTTGGGCATCCAGGTTGGCTAGGAGGGAAGGGGTACTGTTGTCTTGCTTATAGAACAAGGCATAAAAGCGACCGTCTAGGTACATGCCAAATTCAAATTTGCTCTGCGGTTTCCACAGTTCTTGCTCCTTGTCTTTGATGATGAAGTGTTCGCCCAGTTGCGCCATGAAGGCTTCTTGACTGTGGCCATTCAAGTCCCGAATGATGCGGTTGTATTCGTAGATTTTTACGTTGCTCTCAGCAATCAAGAAACTCATGAAGTAATTTAAGTTGGGATTTCCACTCCCTTGGTCCTCATCATACAACAACTCCGCCGAAGCCGAGCGGTGGTGTCCATCAGCGATGTATAATTCGGGGATGTTGGCAAACTGTTCAGTGAGCCAGTCAATCTCTTCCGCACCCGCTATTTTCCATAACTGATGCTTTTCTTTATTGGTCGTACTGTAATTGTAAATAGGCACCTCTTGCTTCTTGGCTGCTATCCAACTAGTCAACACCTCATTGTCGGGATAAGTGATTAGTACCGGCTCGGTATTAAAGCCTGTTTGGTGTAAATAATCCTTGAAATATTCCACGCGATACTGCAGGGTATCCTCATGTTTTTTAATGATATTATTCTTGTAATCTTCTATTGAGGTGCCAGCTACTATTCCTGTGAAGGTCTGTGACTTAGACTGTATTTCATAAAGGAAAAACACCGCATCCTCTTCGGTCATAAATACCCCTTCCTCTTTGAAGTCTTGGTACTTATGAGCCACCCCTTTAAACCGCTTGTCCAAAGTGATTTTCTGCGAATGCACATAAGCCGGATGGATCACATGCAAAAAGGAATAGGGATTAAAACTCAACCATGCAGCCAACTCAGCCGAACTGTAATCATCATAATTCCGACAACTCACAAGCCCCACCTTATCAGGGGTCGGCCGAACCGCTTTAAAAGGGATTATTTTACTCATTTATATTTTTTAATTAGAGGACTAACATCCTTAGAAGGCGTCTATCATCTACAAGCATTACCATCTTTTTTTTTATTTGGAATTTAAATTATTTGAATTTAGACCCAAATCGTTTTAATAAAGACTCTCATCCTAAGAACGTATCTATTATCCCTGCCTGCCGGCAGGCAAGTATCCGTCTATTATCTATTATCTAAACTGCTTAGATACGATTTCGGCTTTTTTAGATAAAGAATAATCATAGAAACCCTCACCCGACTTCACGCCCAACTTCCCAGCCATAACCATGTTGACTAATAGCGGACACGGAGCGTATTTAGGGTTCTTGAAGCCGTCATACATTACGTTTAAAATGGATAGGCATACATCCAGCCCAATGAAGTCGGCTAGTTGTAACGGACCCATAGGATGCGCCATGCCAAGTTTCATTACGGTGTCTATTTCGTTAACGCCGGCCACACCGTTATATAAGGTTTCAATGGATTCGTTGATCATCGGCATCAAGATACGGTTGGCCACAAATCCTGGGTAATCGTTTACTTCAGTAGGGGTTTTGCCCAACTTTACCGATAAATCCATAATAATTTGCGTCACTTCATCAGTAGTATTATACCCTCTAATGATTTCAACCAATTTCATAATCGGCACCGGATTCATAAAGTGCATCCCAATTACTCGTTCAGGATGTACCACCTGAGCCGCTATCTGCGTGATGGAAATCGAAGAAGTATTGGTAGCCAATATAACGTTATGGTCACAGATGTCGCTAAGTTGTTTAAAGATGTTCAACTTCAAACCCACATTCTCGGTAGCGGCTTCCACCACCAAGTCAGTTCCCACCACACCGTCTTTTATGTCGGTATAGGTAATAATGTTTCCTATTGTTTTGTGCTTTTCGTCCTCCGTAATACTGCCCTTAGCCACCATACGATCCAAATTGGAAGCAATAGTAGCCATGCCTTTCTCCAAAGACTTCTCTGATACATCAATTAATTTTACGGTAAACCCGCTTTGGGCAAACGTATGAGCAATTCCATTACCCATCGTTCCCGCGCCTATGACAGCTATTGTTTTCATTCTATATATTTAGTATTGTTTGTTTAAAAATTAAGAGGCCACGATTGTTTTACGATTTAACGCTACAAATATCTTCCAACAATTCAGCAATCCAGCAATCCAAACTGCGACTACGCACTGCGACTGTATTCTTATCAAGCGCTTACAGCGCTTGATTGCGCTCCATACTCTCAATAATCATATACGCCACTCGTAACGCTTCCGTTCCATCCTCCAAAGTCACTATCGGAGTAGTATTGTTTGTTATAGCATCCGCAAAAGTCTCCAATTCGTCCAAAATGGCATTGTTAGCCGATACTTCTGGATTGGCAAAGTAAATCTGCTTGCGCTCGCCTTCAGCATTCTGTAAGATCATATCAAAATCTCCCGGTACTTCGGGCGCCTCTTTCATCTTCACAACTTCACAGGTTTTGTCCAAATAGTCAACCGAGATATAAGCATCCTTCTGAAAGAAACGCGACTTGCGCATGTTCTTCATTGAGATACGACTAGAAGTAATATTGGCCACACAGCCGTTTTCAAATTCAATACGGGCATTCGATATATCAGGCGACTGACTCAAAACAGCAACCCCACTGGCATGCACCGCTTTTACTTTTGATTTCACTACGCTAAGAATAGCATCAATATCATGGATCATCAAGTCCAATACCACAGGTACATCTGTTCCTCGTGGGTTGAACTCCGCCAATCGATGGGTTTCAATAAACATGGGTTGGTCAATCATATCCTTAACAGCCGTAAAAGCCGGGTTAAAACGCTCTACGTGTCCCACCTGTCCTTTGACATTATATTCTTTCGATAAGGCAATGATTTCTTCGGCTTCCGCCACAGTAGTAGATATTGGCTTCTCTATAAAGACATGCTTCCCTGATTTAATCGCCACCTTCGCACATTTATAATGCGAAAGGGTAGGGGTAACGATGTCAATAACATCCACCGCATGAATCAATTTTGCTATAGTATCAAATTGTTTGTATCCAAATTCGGCCGCTATCTTAGCGCCGTTTTCCTGATGCTCATCATAAAACCCAACGAGCTCATATTTTTCCGATTGTTGTAATAAACGCAAGTGTATCTTCCCAAGGTGACCAGCACCCAAAACGCCAACTTTAAGCATAAACATAAATTTTACCAAAAATAACAATTAGTTTACAATGATACCTACCGGGCTCTAAATTATTTTAGTTCTAATTAGCAGATAGTTTTTAGAACTTCTTTGCCATTCCCGCGAAAGAGAAAACCCAGCTCCCTAACCTATAAATGCCTTTGTCTTACTACTTAATTCTTATTCCTTAATACTTCCATCAGAACCTTACTACCTTAAAAAACTCATTTAATTTTAGTTTGCAAATTGCAAATATTCCCCTTAATTTTACGAAATAAATGACACTCCCCATTGAAAGATACCAGCAAACACCAAGGACTACGCAACCAACTAGCCAAACAGCTAGAAGACAAAGGCATCACCGATAAAAAGGTATTGGATGCCATACGCAAAATCCCACGACATTTGTTCTTGAATTCCAGCTTTGAAGACTTTGCCTACCAAGACAAAGCGTTTCCTATTGCCGCTAATCAAACTATATCCCAACCTTATACTGTAGCCTTCCAAACCGAATTGCTCCAAGTTAAGAAAGACGATAAGATCTTAGAGATTGGTACGGGTTCTGGCTACCAAACGGCGGTGCTAGTAGCATTAGGAGCAAAAGTCTATTCAGTCGAACGCCAAAATGAATTGTTTAAGATTACCTCGGCTTTGTTGCCTAAACTGGGTATACGCCCAAAACACTTATCCTTTGGAGACGGTTATAAAGGTTTGCCCAATCATGCGCCTTTTGACAGCATCATCGTAACCGCTGGTGCACCAGTAATTCCGCAGCCCTTGATGGCCCAATTAAAAGTAGGAGGGAGGCTAGTCATTCCACTAGGCGAAACCGATCAAGTCATGACCATGCTCATCCGTAAAAATGAAACCCAATTTGAGAAACACGAGTTTGGTGAGTTCCGCTTCGTGCCGTTACTTGAAAATAAAAACTAAAACGCCTTCTTAATCCGGTCGATGTCCCGTTTGGTATCAGCTTCTTTTAGACTCTCACGTTTATCGTAGGTTTTCTTTCCTCGGCACAGCCCAATGTCTAATTTGGCAATTCCCTTTTCGTTAGTAAACAATTTTAAAGGAATAATGGTAAGTCCTTTAGTATCCATCGCACGCTCTAGTTTTTTCAACTCACGCTTGTTCAAGAGCAACTTGCGCTCGCTCTTAGCTTTATGATTAAACTGATTCCCATAAAGGTATTCATCAATTTGAGTATTGATGGCAAACAGTTCGTGATTGTGAAACTCACAAAACCCTTCGGTGATATTGGCTTTCCCTATGCGTATGGATTTAATTTCCGTACCGGTTAAGACAATACCCGCCGTATAGGTTTCAATTATTTCATAATCAAACTTGGCCCGCTTATTTAGTATGTTGATGGTTTTTAACATGGGGGACAAATGTATAAATTATTGGTGCAATTAGGGAGAAAATTAGCAATAAAAAAAATACCTAATCTATGATTTATATCAGTTTTTCGGAAAATTCTTCCTCCTACTTTTGTCCTGTAATTTTAAACCAAAAACAAAATGAAAAAATTATTATTAGCAGCTGGTATTGTATTATTATCACTAACTACACAAGCACAAGAAAAAAGTCAAGGTCTGAAAGGAGCATGGTTTGTAACGTCTCAAGTAGGATACCAACAAACTAAAACAGGTGATTCAAAAGGAACAAACTTATCTATAGTTCCAATTGTTGGTACCTTTGTTACCCCTTCAGTAGCCGTTGGTGCAGGAGTGGGGATGATTGACATCAAAGCAGAAAACGCAACAGGTACTACAGCCAATACTAATTTATTAGTAATTGAGCCTTTAGTTCGAAAATATTGGAATGTTGCCGGTAATTTCTATTTCTTTGGTCAATTAGCTACGCCTATCATCAGTGGAAAAGAAAAAGAAGCCGATACTAAAGTTTCTCAATTTGGCTTAGCCATGTCGGGAGGTATTGATTTCTTCGTATGCAAAAACTTCTCTGTAGAGTTCTCCTATGATTTGGCTAATTTCACTTCAACTACTATTGATCCTAAAACAGGAGACAAAACTACCGTTACTAACTTCTCGTTAGCCCATATGGCTACACCAGACCCAGTATACGTTAGTGCCTTAGGGGGAAGTATGCCAAACTTAACGTCACCGTTAGCATTTGGATTTAAATTCGTGTTTTAATTTATTGAGTTAATAGGTTAGTAGTCTGGGTCATGCCAGATGCTAGAGGCCGCCAGTCTTGGTTGATTGGCGGTTTTTTTTTCGTACTTTTGTCGCATGAATAACACGCCTTCCAAAGATCCACTACACGGAGTAACCCTCCAAAAAATCGTCGAGACCTTGGCCGACTTCTACGGCTTTGACACTTTGAGCGAACTAATAAAGATTAAATGTTTTACCAACAATCCCAGCGTGAAGTCGAGTCTAACTTTTCTGAGAAAAACCGATTGGGCAAGAAAAAAAGTGGAACAACTGTATATACAAACGCTTCCTAAATTATAATAGGGCTATTTACGAAAGTTTCGTCTTAATAAGGAATAAATAACCGTATCCCAAAACTTGCCTTCCCACAGCTCATTTTCTAAGATATGAGCTTCTTTAACAAAACCATTCTTTTGCAATACCCGCTCTGAAGCTACATTATCGGGATCAATAACCGCCTCAATAGAGTGGAAGTTGACGGTGCCAAATCCATATGCCAAAACCGCATCAATCGCTTCCGTAGCATAACCTTGCCCATGGTGCTCCGCTAAAAGCATATACCCCAATTCAGCTCGGTGGTTCTCAGGCTGTATTCGATACAATCCTATAACACCCATAAAGGCATCATTGTCTTTCAAAGTAATAACCCAATTAATAGCAGCATTAGTTTCCCAAGCGGATTCGATTGTGGCGATATGTGCCAAACCATCTTCAACGGTAGTAACCAAAGGTCTAGGGATGTACCGCATAGTTTCAGGATTTCCCCGCATAGCAATCACACCATCCAAGTCATCTTGACAAATCCGACGAAGAATTAAACGCTCGGTTGCTAAAGACTGAAAAGGGTGGAAGTTGATAGTTAACATATTTTTTTTTAGTAAATGTATATAATTTCTTTAGTAAGCTCACTAATTAGATACTCTATAACATATGCTTGTTTGCCCATACATCTTCAGTGGTACTCTAGTAAAACACTGAAAAGCAAATCATTACCATTTTATCAAATATGTATTTTTTAGTAAAAAAATTTGGTCACTCTATTTATTTTACTAATTTTATCGAGCCCATTAATCTATTCATTAATTTAAACTTATTTATTATGGTACCTAATTTCGAATCCATCGAAAAGGAAAACATTCATTTACTTTCCTTTCCTCATGCCGAAGTGCTAGAGTCCAAAGAAGCAATGCAACAACGTTTTTCTGAATTAAACAGAGCATTAGCCCTAGGGAATCTCGAACATTCTAAAACCAAAATCTTCTTTGAAGACAATCACTCTAAAAAAGTAGTCGAAACCACCGTTTGGGCCCTAACTGATCAAAGGGTTATTCTCAAACAAGGACACTCTATTCCAATAAACCGGATTTATAAGTCGGCCTAAACCCAAAACCACTCTACAGAGTGGTTTTTTTATGCTTCAAAGCTTTCCTCTAAAGCTCACAATATGGGAAATTTATATTGTTTGTGTAAGAATAATTCAGTATCAAATGTTAAAATTATGCATTTCGTCGATTTTATTTGGTATTTAATCGATGATTGACGTACTATTGTATAACCAAATCAAACAATACGTTCTGTCATTTACTAATTAAATAAAGTGTTTGCCCCACATCTACTTTATTAAAAAACTTAACCTACTACTATGAAAGCAAAAATGTTTAGAGCATTGTTGCCGTTAGCAATCGTGCTCACTTTGGTGTCCTGTTCTTCGAATTCTACAGAAGATAATTCAGCGAACA
>CANBOV010000007.1 GCA_947371275.1 Flavobacteriaceae bacterium
CACAAACAGAACAAAAGGAATTTTTCCGTCCCAACTTTTGGCCTAATACCCCTGATATATTGCCCTATGCGCTGCAAAGTGCCCAAGAGAGCGTCTACTTGCACAAGTATTTCTTAGCAGCAACCCTAAGCTCTAGTGTGGGGATATACGGTCCCGTTTACGAATATATGGTCTCAGAAGCCATGCCGGGCAAAGAGGAATACCACAATTCTGAAAAGTACGAAGTACAGCACTGGGATTGGAGTATTCAAAACAAACTTATTACCCTAATAACGCGCATCAACAAAATTCGATACGAACATCCGTCGTTGCAACAAACCAATAACATTTCCTTCTGCGCTACCGATAACGACCAAGTAATCGCTTACTATAAATTTGATGATGACCACACCGATGAAACCATCATGGTGTGCAATCTAGATCCTTACTACATGAAACAAGCATGGGTACAATTGCCTTTAAAAGCGATGGGAGTACAAGAAGGTCAGCAAGTAAAAGTGATTGATTTAATTACAGGAAATAGTTATATATGGGATAAAGAATGGAACTTCGTAGAGTTACATCCTACCTTGCCTTTTCATTTATTTAAAATTCAGAAATAGTCATGAAAAACGATAATCAAGATACTTTTACCACTTCGTTTACCTTCAAAAACGAATGGAAAGATGCCTTCAAAGACGATGAATTCATCAAGATATTTTCTTCGGATATATTAGAAAACTATATCATCAATAAACGTTGGTATGGCGGAAAGGCAAGTACGTTAAAGTATATTGAAGTCGTTGACCATTTTAAGATAACCTCAAAGAAAAATACCTATTATGGCGTATTGCTGGAGGTAAACTTTAAAGAAGCCTTTTTCCAACACTACTTCATGCCTATAGCCTTCATGACCAATGATGAACTGGATACCAATACCATCATCGCTCCGGCTAAATTCGGACCCATAGAAGGGTATCTTGTGGACGCCTTACACCAAGATGATTTCCGGAAATTATTGTTTGATAATATTGCACAGTCTACCGAGAACAAACACCAAAAGTTACTGTTCCATAAAGGGTCGCACTTAACAGATACAGTATATAAATCCTCAAAATTTATGGGGGTAGAGCAAAGCAATACGTCCATTATTTTCAATGACACTTTTGTGCTAAAAATCTTCAGACGCATTTACGTAAGCACTAATCCCGATTATGAAATAAGCCGCTTCCTTACTGAACGCATGCATTTCGAAAATACCCCCGCCTACACCGGTAGTATCAATTTAGCCTTGCCCGAAGGAAATATTACGCTTGGTCTAATGCAAGAATTAGTACCCAATCAAGGGGATGCTTGGAAGTTCATGCTCGAACAAATAGACGGTGTCTTTGAAAACCTAGCTAGAAAGAAAATCAAGATTGATAAATTACCCAAAGTAGAATTGTTCAAACGCCTAAAGATTAATGAAATCCCACCCGAAATCATTGACTGGGTAGGTCTTAGTTTGTTTTTAAGAGTACAAACCTTGGCCATGCGCACCGCCGAAATGCACATCGCACTAGGAAGTGATATACACGAAACGGCCTTTACCCCTACAACCTACAACGGTGATTACACGGTATGGCTCAAAAACCGTTTGCTCTACCAATTCCAAAACCGCTTAAACATCATAGAGAATAGTTTGCACAAGCTAGACGGCATGGCATTAGACTTGGCGCACCAATTCTTAGAACATAAAAAACTAATTCGTAAACACTTTGTCGACTTTGATTGGACCAAGATGAAGAGCGAGCGCATCCGCATACATGGCGATTACCACCTTGGGCAAGTCTTAGTCAATGGGGATGATTTCTACATCCTTGATTTTGAAGGCGAACCCGAAAGTACCATACGCGACCGTAAAGTAAAACAGCCGCCATTAAAAGACGTAGCCGGCATGTTCCGCTCGTTTCATTATGCCATTTACGCCACCATTTTCAACAATGCCGATAAATATCCCTACGAACAAGAAGACTTGTTCAAAGCAGGGGAGTTGCTATTCAAATACCTAGTAGGGGCCTTCCTAGAAACCTACATCGAGAAAGCACAAAGCGGTAATTTAAATATTGGCTACAGCCATGAAATTAATTTCTTGCTCAAATATTGCATCCTAGAAAAAGCGGTTTACGAGTTGGGCTACGAACTCAACTCAAGACCTCGATGGGCCGTAATACCGTTAAGAGGAATACAAACTATTATGGGGTATTAGGTAAAAGTGGACCCACCCATTCTAGCATTGAACAATATACTATTGGGCATGTACATTCGCTCTATAACAAAAACAATAAACATTCGTGTATTCGTGGCTAACAACCATCACAAAATATAAAACCAATGAACCAAGTACAAGTACATTCACTTTTTACCGATTTTGATATCGATTTATTTAAGGCAGGCAAACATTTTAGACTATATGAAAAACTTGGGGCACATTTGACCGAAGTGAATGGAGTGAAAGGGGTTTACTTTGCCGTATGGGCGCCATCGGCACGGTCGGTATCAGTCGTGGGTGATTTTAATTATTGGATACAAGGGGATCATCAACTCAATGTGCGCTGGGATGCCTCAGGTATTTGGGAAGGATTCATACCCGGAATTGATAGGGGAACTACTTATAAATACAAAATACAATCCAACAACGCTGGGATTATTACTGAGAAGGCCGACCCGTTTGCCTTGTATTGTGAGCATCCACCACAAACGGCCTCCGTAATCTGGGATCTGGATTACAAATGGAAAGACAAAAAGTGGATGGAGACTCGTCAAGAGAAGAACGGACTCGACAAACCCTATTCAGTATATGAAGTGCACTTGGGTTCGTGGCGTCGTAATGGCAATGGGGACTTCTTAACTTATCTAGAATTGGCAGATGAATTGGTTGCCTATGTAAAAGAAACAGGTTTTACCCACATAGAGTTTATGCCGGTAATGGAGTATCCGTATGACCCGTCATGGGGCTATCAGCTGGTAGGCTATTTTGCACCAACGTCCCGATTTGGGAAACCACAAGATTTCATGGTGCTAGTTGATAAATTGCACCAAGCAGGCATCGGAGTAATACTCGACTGGGTGCCGTCACACTTCCCAGATGATGCACATGGCCTAGGCTTTTTTGACGGTTCTAATCTATACGAACACCCCGATAGAAGAAAAGGATACCACCCCGATTGGAAGAGTCTAGTATTCAACTACGGACGCAACGAAGTGCGCTCATTTTTAATCAGTAATGCCATTTTTTGGTTGCAACAATACCATGTGGATGGCTTGCGTGTCGATGCCGTGGCTTCCATGTTATACTTAGATTATTCTCGTAAAGATGGAGAATGGGAACCCAATATTTATGGTGGAAGAGAGAATTTAGATACCATCAGTTTCTTAAAAGATTTTAACGAAGCGGTCTACAGCAGTTTCCCCGATGTGCAAACCATAGCCGAAGAGAGTACGAGTTTTCCAATGGTGTCACGACCAACGTTCTTAGGCGGACTAGGCTTTGGGATGAAGTGGATGATGGGGTGGATGCATGACACGCTACAGTATTTTAAAAAAGAACCGGTATATAGAACCTACCATCAAAACGACATAACGTTTTCAATGACCTATGCTTTTACCGAGAACTTCATGTTGCCGCTCTCTCACGACGAGGTAGTCTATGGTAAGCACTCAATTTTAGGCAGAATGCCTGGTGATGAATGGCAACGTTTTGCTAATCTTCGGTTGCTTTACGGATACATGTTTACGCATCCCGGTGCTAAGCTATTGTTCATGGGAGCCGAGTTCGGCCAAAGCAGTGAGTGGAATTTTGAAAGCAGCCTTGACTGGCATTTGCTACAATTTGGCTACCACGAGGGTGTTAAGAAATGCATTACTGATTTAAACGCGCTCTACAAAAATAATCCGGCCCTCTATGAAAAACAATTTCATGTAGATGGCTTCGAATGGATCAATTATACCGATAACGAAAATGCAGTATTAAGCTATATCCGAAAAGGAACGAAAGAGAAAGAGTATTTGATTGTAGTGGCCAACTTTACTCCAGTAGTAAGAGAAAATTACCGCATAGGGGTACCTGGTAAAGGCAAGCTAACCCAAATATTCAATTCTGACGCTTCAGAATACGGCGGAAGTGGAATGGTAGCGACTAAACCTATCAAGGTGGAGGCTATGGCTTGGAACTTCAGAGATTTTTCTGCTGAATTGACTTTACCTCCTCTGGGTGTTGCTGTATATAAAATAGGTTAAGCACTATTTTAGTCACGAATACACGAATTTCTTTAAGACCAACAGTAAAAAGATATTCGGGTATTCGTGGCTTTCTTTTTTATTACTATCCGCAAACGTTATAGTTAAAAACTACTTATTGAAGTTGTAAAATAATCATTTCCAACTTTGTAAATTTGGCCATTCGACCCAAAAAAAACCATTATGATTATAAATACCGAACTGGAATATAAAGGTGATTTATTTCCGTCTCAAATTATATCTTATAAACAAGAAGTTGATTCCATAGATTTTCATACCGATAATAATGTCATCTTACGTGTAACCGTGTTACGTGATAGTATGATACGTTTTCGTTTTACCGCTAAAGGGTATTTCAGCAATGATTTCTCTTATGCTATTGATAAAACACAATCCCATGGATACAACGTATTGGAAGTAACCGATGAAAAAGACCACTACCGTATTAAAACTTCAAAAGTTTATATAGTAGTCCAAAAACACGATTGCCGTGTCGGTATTTATGAGCTAGACGGTACTACAATTTTAGAAGATGAAATGGGGTTCCATTGGGAAGAATGCTTCGAGTATGGCGGTAATATTGTGAAAATGAGCAAAGCTTCTCACGACGGGGAAAGCTTTTATGGCTTAGGTGATAAAGCAACACATTTAAATTTGAAAGGCAAACGCCTGGAGAATTTTGCCACTGACCAGTACGCTTTTCATAAAGACCAAGAGCCATTATATAAAGTAGTGCCTTTTTATATAGGCTTACACCACAATAAAGCTTACGGTATTTTCTTTGACAATACCTTCCGATCGTTCTTTGATTTCAGCCATGAACGCAAAGGGGTTACGAGTTTTTGGGCCGATGGAGGCGAAATGAATTATTACTTCATCTACGGACCCAAAATGAGTGATGTAGTAACGACCTATACGCATTTAACAGGAAAACCTGAATTACCACCGTTATGGACGTTAGGATACCACCAATGCAAATGGAGTTACTATCCAGAAAGCCGAGTGAAAGAGGTAACCGATAAATTCAGAGAATTGCAAATTCCTTGTGATGCTATTTATTTGGATATCGATTATATGGATGGCTTCCGTTGTTTTACGTGGAATAAAGAATACTTCCCCGATCCAAAGAAAATGGTGGCCGACTTAGCCAAAGACGGTTTTAAAACCATAGTCATCATCGATCCCGGAATTAAAATAGATAAAGACTATTCTGTTTATAAAGAAGCCTTAGAGAAAGATTATTTTTGTAAAAGAGCCGATGGCCCGTATATGAAAGGTAAGGTATGGCCAGGAGAATGCAACTTCCCTGATTATACCAATCCTGAAGTAAGAGAATGGTGGGCTGGTTTATTCAAAGAACTAGTCTCAGAGGTAGGCGTGAAAGGGGTATGGAATGATATGAACGAACCAGCCGTTATGGAGGTTCCTAACAAAACTTTCCCTATGGATGTACGCCATAATTATGATGGTAATAATTGCAGTCATAGAAAAGCTCACAACGTATACGGAACTCAAATGGCGCGCGCCACTTATGAAGGAGTTAAGCGTTTTGCATATCCAAAAAGACCCTTTGTGATAACACGTTCAGCTTATTCGGGCGCCCAACGCTATACTTCTTCTTGGACAGGCGATAATGTGGCTACTTGGGAACATTTATGGATTGCCAATATCCAAATGCAACGTATGTCAATTTCAGGAATGGGATTCACCGGTTCTGATATTGGCGGATTTGCAGAGCAACCTTCAGCAGAATTATACGCCCGCTGGATTCAATTAGGTGTTTTTCATCCGTTTTGTAGAACCCACTCTTCCGGACACCACGGTGACCAAGAACCATGGAGTTTTGGCGAGGAAGTAATTGACATCACCAGAAAGTTTGTCGAATTGCGTTACCAATTGTTGCCTTATTTATATACGATGTTCTGGCAATACATTAACGATGGAGTCCCAATGTTGAAACCCTTAGTGTATTTTGACCAAGAAGATATACAAACGCATTACCGTACCGATGAGTTTATTTTCGGAAACCAAATATTAGTTTGTCCTATTATAGAGCCTAACGCTCAAGGAAGACGCATGTATATGCCGCAAGGAAATTGGTATAACTACTGGACCAACGAATTAGTTAAAGGTAAAAAGGAATTGTGGGTAGCAACCGATTTTGACCAAATCCCGTTATTCATTAAAGAGGGAGCAATTATTCCTAAATACCCTGTCCAACAATTTGTGGGCCAAATTGAATCTCCTGAACTGTCATTAGACGTGTATTTTAAATTAGGGAAAGAGAAATCATATGTGTATGAAGACGCTCAAGATGGATACGACTACAACAAAGGAAGATACAGTTACAAAACGTTTACTTTAAATGGAAAAGAGAACGAAATGTTCATCACGCAACATAAAGAAGGCTCGTTTGAAACCCAATACCAAACCATAAAATTCAACTTTAAAGGACTGCCTTTCAAAATAAAAGGAATTGAAATTGACAACGAAACCATCATTTTTGATAAAAAACTATTGGATTTAGAAAGTGGTATAGTAATCGATAAAGATTTTACCGAATTGCATTTGATAGGAGTTTAATTCCTAAATTTGTGAGTCTAAATAATGTCTTATGAAAAAAGGAATTTTATTCTTTGTGTCAATTGTGGCCCTTTTGGTTATTTCTTGTTCTAAGAATCCGTTCACAGGTAAAAGTACTATGGCGCTTGTCGATAATAGTCAAATATTCCCCTCCGCGTTTCAACAATATGGTACGTTTCTAAGTGAAAATAAAGTTATCGCTGGAACTACTGATGCTAAGAGAGTAGAAATAGTAGGGATGAAAATTAAAGCTGCTGCTGAGAAATGGTTGAATGCTAATGGCTATACCGATTATCTGAAAGATTATAAATGGGAATACCATTTAGTTGAAAATAAAGAAGTAAATGCTTGGTGTATGCCAGGAGGTAAAATTGTAGTGTATTCCGGAATCTTACCCATTACGCAAGATGAAGCAGGCTTAGCAACTGTAATGGGGCACGAAGTGTCTCACGCATTAGCCAATCATGGACAACAACGGATGAGTGCTGGGTTATTACAACAAGCCGGTGCCGCAGGCGTGGCTTTGGCTACAGGAAGTAAAAGTTCTGAAACCCAACAATTGGCTATGTTGGCCTATTCAGGAGTCTCTCAATATGGCGGAATGCTGCCTTTTAGCCGCAGCCATGAAAGTGAAGCCGATATGATTGGATTAAAATTAATGGCTATTGCTGGTTATAATCCTGATAAAGCCGTTGCTTTTTGGGAACGGATGTCAAAAGCCTCCGGGGGAAATAAACCCGCTGAGTTTATGAGTACGCACCCATCTGATGAAACAAGGATAGCCGCTATCAGAAGATTAATTCCAGAGGCAAAAGCAGAAGCCGCCAAATTTGGAGTTAAATTTTAAACCGAAATAAACTATATTTGAATCCCGAGTTATCGGGATTTTTTTATTTTAATCTAGATTGTTATGCCAATACTTCCAAAAGGTCATCCAAAATTACTAAATGCTTGGGCTTTTTACGACTGGGCCAACTCTGTTTACAGCTTAGTAATTGCTTCGGCAGTGTTTCCTATTTTTTATAACGCTTTGTTTAATAAAGACAATCCTTACATAGTCGTTTTTGGCTATAACTTTAAAAACTCAGCCTTAATTAGTTTTGTGACAGCCATTGCGTTTTTATGCGTGGCGCTATTTTCGCCTTTGCTTTCAGGGATAGCCGATTATATGGGTAATAAGAAAATATTCATGCGAGTTTTTAATTATATAGGGGCTCTATCTTGCATCGGATTGTATTTTTTTGACTTAAATAATATTATACTCGGTTTAATCTTTTACTTTTTTGGGCTTATTGGTTTTTGGGGTAGTTTGGTATTTTATAACTCATATCTACCTGATATTGCTTTTCCAGAGCAACAAGATAAAGTAAGTGCCAAAGGGTATTCTTTAGGGTATATAGGAAGTGTGATTTTACTAATAATAAATTTAGCCATGATTATGAAGCCAGATTGGTTTCATATAACTGATTCACCTGCTAATCCCGCGTCTATGAAAGCGATGAGGTATTCTTTTGCCATGGTGGGTATCTGGTGGATTGTTTTTAGCAAGTATACTTATTTTTATTTACCAAAAGGAAATTCAAACAAACAAAAAGTTACGCCATCAGTCATCTTTAATGGTTTTAGAGAATTGAAAAAAGTATGGAGAATTCTGCAAAAAGAAGTTCCACTTAAAAGATATTTACTAAGTTTTTTTGTATTTAGTATGGCGGTGCAAACCGTGATGTTGGTTGCTACATACTTTGGAGCCCAAGAAATTCAATGGAAAAATGCCGATGAAAGTCAAATTGGTTTGATTACTTGTATTTTATTGATTCAATTAATTGCGATAGCAGGAGCAATCATAACTTCTAGAGCCTCTGCCAAATATGGTAATATCAAAGTGTTAATTGTATTAAATGCTTTTTGGTTTTTGTTGTGTGGATTTGCCTATTTTATCACAACACCACTTGAGTTTTATACTATGGCGAGTTTAGTAGGACTAGTTATGGGAGGGATTCAATCATTGGGGCGTTCCACCTATTCAAAGTTACTGCCAGAGACAGAAGATACCGCTTCTTTTTTTAGTTTTTATGATGTCTCAGAAAAAATAGGAATTGTTATTGGAATGATGGTTTACGGATTAATAGACCAAATTACAGGTAGCCCAAGATTTGCAATTGTGTTTTTGGGATTGTTTTTCTTGTCTGGATTGCTTTTATTGTTGAGAATCCCAAAAAAAACCTTGTCATAATTTTAAAAAAAATTATATTTGAACTTTATTTACAAAAACCGTTATGAAAAACATAAAACTTTTAGCTGGATTCTTTCTGCTTCTTTCAGTTTTTACCTTTAATTCTTGTAATACCGAACCCATTGATCCAGGTATTAACTTAGATGATTTTAATCAATCTTGTCAAACACCAAGTAATTTTATAGTAAGTAACTTTTTTAATGGAAACTCGGTTATTTTAAGTTGGGTTCCTGAAGGAAATGAGTCAACATGGACAATTGAATATGGTCCTGTAGGATTTGCTCAAGGAACAGGTACCAGTGTGAATGCTTCCGCAACACCTTTTACGTTAGCAGGATTAAATGCAAATAATAGCTATAGTTTTTACTTAAGAGCTAATTGTGGCTCAAATGCTACTAGTGACTGGGTAGGACCAATCAATGTGGCAGCGTCATCCAATCCTAATTGTCCAAATCCATTAGCGTTAAGCGGACTGCGTAATGCGACAGTACCTACTACTGTTGAAATTTCATGGACCGCCGGGGGTACCGAAACTTCTTGGCAAATACAATATGGTCCTGCAGGATTTTTATTGGGTTCAGGTACTTTAGTGACAACTAATACACCTTCTAAACAAATTTCAGGTATTGCAACAACGGGCTCGTATGATTTTTACGTTAGATCCAGTTGTTCAAGTAGCGAAGCCAGTAATTGGGTAGGTCCTTTGACAGTACAACCCGTTACGTCGGTAGATTGTCCAATACCAACTGCCTTAACAGCGATAAGAGACGTTACAGTGACTACTGATGTAGCCTTAACTTGGACTGCTCCTGCCACAATTACTTCTTGGCAAATTCAATATGGAGTAAGCGGATTTACGTTAGGTTCTGGAACAATGGTTACCGCAACTGCTAGTCCATTTACAGTTAATAATATACCTGATGCCAATGGTTATGATTTTTATATTAGATCAAACTGCTCCACTACAGAGAATAGTGAATGGATCGCTATTCCAGCGCATGTAAGTGGTAATGTTGTGCCAAGTGAATTCTTCGCAAAAGTAGATGGTACCGAATATGTTGAGAATTATATCAATGCAGGTACGATAACCGGTACTCCAAACTATATAAGTGTTTTTGGAGTGAAAAGTGGAAGTCAATTTGTTGGGATTTTAATTGATGATACCTTAGCAGAAGGCGCTACCTATGATATGACTGGTTTATCTAATTCACCAGTTAAAGGACAATACAGATTAAACAATGTGAACTATGATTCCACTATTGGAAGTGTAACTATTGAGTCTAAAACAGCAACAAGAATTAAAGGAACCTTTACTTTTACGGCTAGTTATAGTTATACAAATACCAGCGGAGATATAATCACATTTACTCATGAAATTACAGAGGGTTCTTTCGATGTAAACTATTAATAATAGGATATAAAACTTTAAATCCGCCATATCGGCGGATTTTTTTTTGGCACAATCCTTGTCTCTTTATAGTGCTTATCGATAGTAAGTGTTGCTACACCGATTTTAAGCCATTTCAAATGCATTACGTCGATTTTAATTTATTTCTTTAAAAAGTTGTCCTACATTTGTTCATCATTGCCTAATTTTAAATGTCATTTTGACCTAAATATATACCATGTCAAACCATAATATTATTTCTTTTGACAATCTGTCATTACAAGAATTTGATACGGAAACCGATTTAATTCCGCTTCTGACTCCCGAGGATGAAGAAGAAATGAATAATGAAAAACTTCCTGATTCACTTCCTATACTGCCGTTGCGTAATACGGTACTCTTTCCTGGTGTCGTAATTCCCATTTCTGCAGGACGAGATAAATCTATTAAATTAATAAATGATGCCAATGCTGGTAATAAAATCATTGGAGTCGTGGCCCAGAAAAACGAAGAAGATGAAGACCCAACCAAAAACGACATTTACTCGGTTGGAACCGTTGCCCAAATTCTTAGAGTACTTAAAATGCCAGATGGTAATGTAACCGTTATTCTGCAAGGGAAAAAACGTTTTGCTATTGATGCCGTTACTAATGAAAATCCCTACTTGAAAGCTACTATCAAAGAAGTAGATGAGGTGCGACCAAGTCAACACGATTCTGAATTCCAAGCCATAATTGATTCTATTAGAGAATTGGCAATCCAAATTATCAAAGAGAGTCCAAATATTCCAACGGAAGCTACTTTTGCTATTAAAAACATCGAGAGCCAATCATTCTTGATCAATTTTGTTTCTTCCAATATGAACCTTACGGTAAAGGAAAAGCAAGATTTATTAATGATTAATGCTTTAAAAGAACGTGCCATGGAGACCCTGCGCTTCATGAATGTAGAATTACAGAAATTGGAATTGAAAAATGACATTCAGTCTAAAGTTCGTTTTGATTTAGACCAACAGCAACGTGAATATTTCTTGCACCAACAAATGAAAACCATTCAAGAAGAACTTGGCGGTGTTTCCTATGAGCAGGAAATAGAAGAAATGAGAGTTAAGGCCAAGTCAAAAACATGGGATGATAAAACGGCTAAACATTTTGAGAAAGAAATTTCTAAGATGCAACGCATGAATCCACAAGCCCCCGATTTTGGAATTCAAAGAAACTATTTAGAACTTTTCTTAGAATTACCTTGGAACCATTACAGTAAAGATAATTTTGATTTAAAACGGGCGCAAAAAATAATAGACCGCGACCATTTCGGTTTGGAGGATGTTAAAAAAAGAATCATTGAACATCTAGCTGTATTAAAGCTTCGTAATGATATGAAATCTCCAATTATTTGCTTGACGGGCCCTCCTGGAGTGGGTAAAACATCTATCGGAAAATCTATTGCAGAAGCTTTAGGGAGAGAATATGTGCGTATTTCATTAGGAGGATTGCGAGATGAAGCTGAAATAAGAGGTCACCGTAAAACGTATATTGGAGCGATGCCAGGCCGAATTATTCAGAGTTTGAAAAAAGCAGGTACTTCTAATCCGGTATTTGTATTAGATGAAATAGATAAACTTTCAAATAGCCATCAAGGAGATCCATCTTCAGCTTTGTTGGAGGTCTTGGACCCCGAACAAAATAACGAGTTTTATGATAATTTCCTAGAGATGGGATATGATTTATCTAAAGTCATGTTCATTGCTACTTCTAATAATATGGCTGCGATTCAACCGGCGTTGAAAGATAGAATGGAAGTAATCAAAATGACAGGATATACAATTGAAGAAAAAACAGAAATAGCGCGCCAACATTTGTTGCCAAAACAATTAAAAGAACATGGACTTACAAGTAAAGATTTTACTATTGGTAAAAAGCAGTTAGAAAAGATAGTAGAAGGGTATACACGTGAATCAGGTGTGCGTAACTTGGAAACTAAAATTGCTCAAGTCATTCGTAATGCAGCCAAATCGGTTGCCATGGAAGAGGAGTACAATAAGAAAGTAACTGATGATGATATTGTTAAAATATTAGGAGCTCCTAAATTGGCTCGTGACAAGTCGGAAAGTAACGATGTCGCCGGAGTTGTAACGGGTTTAGCTTGGACTTCAGTAGGAGGAGATATTTTATTCATAGAATCTTTAATTTCTCAAGGAAAGGGCAATTTAACCCTGACAGGTAATTTAGGTACAGTTATGAAAGAATCGGCAACTATTGCCCTAGAATACATCAAGGCCAATGCAGATTTGTTTGGTTTAGAGCCCGAAATGATAGCCAAATACAATATACACCTTCACGTACCGGAAGGAGCGACACCAAAAGACGGACCAAGTGCAGGAATTGCTATGCTGACTTCCTTGATTTCGTTATTTACCCAACGTAAAGTGAAAAAGAATTTAGCAATGACCGGGGAGATTACACTGCGTGGAAAGGTATTGCCAGTGGGTGGTATAAAAGAAAAAATATTGGCCGCAAAGAGAGCTAATATTAAAGAAATCATATTGTGTCACGAAAACAAAAGTGATATTGATGAAATCAAATCCGAATATATTGAAGGACTGACTTTTCACTACGTAAAGGAAATGAGCGAAGTTATAGATGTCGCTATTACTAATCAAAAAGTTAAGAACGCAAAAAAGTTGTAGTTTAAACTACAAACTAATAAATCAAGGCATAAGTAAAATCAAGCTTATGCCTTTTTCTTTTATCTTTTTTCATACCATATAAAATAATATCTTCGCATTTACGTTATAGTATTTAGCTTAAGCCATTTTTAATGTTTAGAAAAGCACTTTGTATTGTATTTTGTTGCACTAATTTAGTCTCTTTTGGACAGATTGGCGGAAAATCAATATACCAGTTTCTAAACTTAGTAACTTCCCCAAGACAAGCGGCTTTAGGTGGTAAAGTAATTACTTTTTTTGATAGTGATGTCAATCAGGCGCACTTTAATCCAGCCACAATTAATCCCGAAATGGATAATAAATGTTCCCTAAACTATGGTAGCTATTTTGGTGAAGTAACGTATGGAACAGCTTCCTATGCCTATACCTATGATCGTCACTTACAAACCTTTTTTGGTGGTGTAAATTATGTTAATTATGGTAAGTTTGATGGCTATGATGAAAACGGAGTTAAAACATCTAGTTTTACAGGTAGTGAAATGGCGTTGACCTTCGGATATGGCTATAATCTACCGGGGTCTGATTTTTATTTAGGAGCCAATGCCAAATTAATCTCCTCTACTTTAGAAAGCTACAGCTCTTTTGGCGCAGCAATCGATATAGGTGCGATGTTTATTGATACCCGTAACGATGTCAATTGGGCTATATCCATCAGAAATATAGGGACTCAAATTACTACCTATTCGGGAACTCGAGAAAAACTACCTTTGGAAGTGATGATAGGAGTGTCCCAGTTGATGGAAAACGTACCCATTCGTTGGCATTTAACGCTAGAGAATATGCAGCAATGGCAATTGGCTTTCTCCAACCCTAACAGAGCTCAAGGATCTCTAGATGGGGGCTCAACTCCCGAAAAGGTTTCTGCTGTTAATAATGTGTTACGCCATGTTATTGTTGGCGCTGAATTGTTTCCTGAAAAAGGATTCAACATTCGCTTGGGGTATAATTTTAGAAGAGCAGAAGAATTACGCATCTTAGAACAACGTAATTTCTCTGGAATCTCAGTGGGCTTCGGATTAAAGATAAACAACATGAAATTTAATTATTCCTATTCCCGTTACACCCTCGCTGCCAATACCAGTTTATTCGGATTGACGATTGACTTTTCGGGGAATCGGTACTAAAACTTATTATATAAATAACACATTTTGAAAAAAATCACCATTGCAATTGACGGATTCTCCTCTACAGGTAAAAGTACTTTAGCCAAGCAATTAGCCAAACATCTAGGATATGTCTATGTGGATACTGGTGCGATGTATCGAGCAGTAACCTATTTCGCTATGCAAAACGGTTATATTGACACTGATTTCTTTGATAAAGAATCATTAATAAATAGTATACCCGCCATTCAATTGCATTTTGAGTTTAATGCCAATTTAGGTTTTGCCGAAATGTACCTCAATTATGAAAATGTAGAGACTGAAATCCGTACCATAGAAGTTTCCAATTTTGTCAGTAAGGTTGCTGAAGTTTCTGAAGTGCGCGCCAAATTGGTAGAACAGCAGCAAGCGATGGGTGATGGAAAAGGAATTGTAATGGATGGGCGTGATATTGGAACGGTCGTTTTTCCTAATGCTGAACTAAAAGTGTTTATGACCGCTAGTGCGCAAACCCGTGCCCAGAGACGCTTTGATGAATTACAATCCAAGGGACATAACGTGTCTTATGAAGAGGTACTTAAAAACGTTGAAGAGCGTGATTATATAGATACCCATCGCGAGGATTCTCCCTTGCGTAAAGCCGAAGACGCTATAGAAATTGACAATTCATATCTTACTCGTGACGAGCAGTTTGATGCTGTTTTAGAAATGGTCAACGAGGTTACGAAAACGCTATAATTATTTGTTTGTCTAAATTTAAATAGTAGATTTACAAGCTTTTTCTATAAACCAAAAACTAAAATTTATGAGTGTAAAATTCAGATTAACATTAATGAGTTTTCTCCAATTCTTCGTTTGGGGTGCTTGGTTAATTACCGTTGGAAATTACTGGTTCGGAACAAAACAATGGAGTGGAGAACAGTTTGGTGCTATCTTTTCTACTTTAGGACTGTCTTCTATAATTATGCCGGCCATTACCGGTATTATTGCTGATAAATGGATAAATGCAGAAAAATTATATGGTGTATTACATATTCTTGGAGGTTTGGCCTTACTGTATATTCCACAAGTAGATAATCCAACTACCTTTTATTATGTGATTTTTGCTGCTATGTTGTGTTATATGCCTACCATTTCGTTATCCAATTCAGTGGCTTACAATATTTTGAAAAGCAATGATTATGATATAGTAAAAGTGTTTCCTCCCATCAGAGTTTGGGGAACTATTGGTTTTATTGCGGCCATGTGGATAACCAATTTAACAGGCAATAAAGCCTCTTACAATATGTTTTATCTATCAGCCTTTGCTGCTTTTGCTCTTGGTTTTTATTCGTTTACATTGCCTAAATGTCCGCCTCAAAAGCTTATTTCAGATGATGCTTCTGTTGCTCAAAAACTGGGTCTGAATGCCTTCAAACTTTTTGGGACCTATAAAATGGCCTTGTTCTTTATTTTCTCGATGTTTTTAGGGGGAGCTTTGCAGTTAACCAATATGTACGGAGATGTATATCTTTCAGAATTTGCCAAAGTGCCCGAATATGCAAATTCATTTGTGGTAAAATATTCTACCATCATAATGTCCATTTCACAGATATCAGAAACCTTATTCATCTTAGCGATTCCATTCTTCTTAAAACGATTCGGAATCAAACAAGTTATGTTAATTTCCATGTTCGCATGGGTATTGCGTTTCGGTCTGTTTGCCTTTGGAAACCCAGTAGATGGTTTGTGGATGATTGTAATGTCGTGTATTGTTTATGGAATGGCATTCGATTTCTTTAATATTTCAGGTTCTTTATTCGTAGAAACAACTACTGATTCAAAGATTCGTTCTTCAGCTCAAGGATTGTTTATGATGATGTCAAATGGTTTCGGCGCGTTCTTTGGAGGATTGTTAAGTGGATATGTAATCGACGAATTCTTTACCCATGACGGAGTAAGAGACTGGCACAATATCTGGCTGTCATTTGCAGCCTATGCTTTCGTAATAGCAATTGCCTTTGCTGTATTATTCAAACATAAACACAATCCCAATGCAGTGGCCAATGTGAGTCATTAATAGTATAAAAACACTAACCCGATGAGTTCTTACTTATCGGGTTTTTTTATGTGATACCACCGCACATTAGCGCCGATAAAAGTGGTATTAAGTATAATAGACAGCATGAATTGGGAAACCAACATGTCCCAAGACACTCGCTCTAATATTAAAGCCTCTTTCTTCTTGCTTCTTTCTTCTATTTTCTCTACCTAATTATTTTGTAATTAAGATTTTATGCTTACTTTTGCACACCTTTTGGCGAAGAAGAGTTTCCTTTAGGTATCAAACATTTATCTATAAACACTGTTGTGTTTTTATCGCATCAAGAAACTCAAAGAATACAACATACAAATTATTTCTCAGCATGGCTGTATTAAACAAAGAACAAGAAGCGTTTTTAAATGAATTTAACTGGCATAACTACGCCGAAGGAATTGACGCTGTAGATGCTAAAAATTTAGAAGAGTTTGAAAATTTAGTTACTAAAACTTTCATTTCTACTGATCAAGAAGAAGTAGTAGAAGGAGTAGTAGTTAGAATTACAGACAGAGACGCAATTGTTGACATCAACGCGAAGTCAGAAGGAGTTATCTCTTTAAATGAATTCCGTTACAATCCAAACTTAAAAGTTGGAGACAAAGTAGAAGTATTAATTGATGTTCGTGAAGACAAAACAGGTCAATTAGTATTATCTCACAGAAAAGCAAGAACTATCAAATCATGGGATAGAGTTATCTCAGCTAATGAAACAGGTGAAATTGTTACCGGTTTTGTTAAATGTAGAACTAAAGGGGGTATGATCGTTGACGTATTCGGTATCGAAGCGTTCTTACCAGGTTCACAAATCGATGTGAAACCAATCCGTGATTACGATGTATACGTAAACAAAATGATGGAATTCAAAGTGGTGAAAATTAACCACGAATTCAAAAATGTTGTAGTATCACACAAAGCGCTTATCGAAGCAGATATCGAAGTTCAGAAAAAAGAAATCATTGGTCAATTAGAAAAAGGACAAGTATTAGAAGGTGTTGTTAAAAACATCACTTCTTACGGTGTGTTTATTGACTTAGGTGGTGTTGATGGATTAATCCACATTACTGACCTTTCTTGGTCAAGAATCAACCACCCAAGTGAAGTTCTTGAATTAGACCAAAAATTAAACGTTGTTATTCTTGATTTCGATGATGAGAAAACAAGAATCCAATTAGGTTTAAAACAATTAAACGCTCACCCATGGGATGCTCTTGGAGCTGAACTTAAAGTAGGTGACAAAGTGAAAGGTAAAGTAGTAGTTATCGCTGATTACGGTGCATTCATTGAAGTTGCTGAAGGTGTTGAAGGTTTAATCCACGTTTCTGAAATGTCATGGTCTACACACTTAAGAAGTGCGCAAGATTTCGTGAAAGTAGGAGATGTAGTTGAAGCAGTTGTTTTAACTTTAGACAGAGACGAAAGAAAAATGTCTTTAGGTATCAAACAATTATCTCAAGATCCATGGACAGATATCACCGCTAAATACCCTGTAGGTTCTAAACACACAGGTATCGTTAGAAACTTTACTAACTTCGGTATATTCGTTGAGTTAGAAGAAGGAATAGACGGTTTAGTTTACATCTCTGACTTATCTTGGACTAAGAAAATTAAACACCCATCAGAATTTGTTAACGTAGGTGACAAATTAGACGTTGTAGTATTAGAGTTAGATGTTGATGGACGTAAATTATCTTTAGGTCATAAACAAACTACCGCTAACCCTTGGGACAAACACGAAGATGCTTATGCTGTTGGAACGATCCACACAGGTACGATCGCTGAAATCGTTGACAAAGGTGCTACTGTAGATTTCGGAGATGATGTTGTTGCGTTTATCCCAACTCGTCACTTAGAAAAAGAAGACGGTAAGAAATTGAAAAAAGGAGAAGAAGCACAATTCAAAGTAATTGAATTCAATAAAGAATTTAAAAGAGTAGTGGCTTCTCATACTGCGATTTTCAGAGAAGAAGAAGAGAAACAAGCTAAAGCTGCTGTTGAAACAGTTTCAACTAGTAACGCTCCTGCTAATGCTCTTGGAGATAACAATGATATCCTTGCTGGATTAAAAGCAGAAATGGAAAAAAGCGAGAAAAAGAAATAATTCTCTCTTTATCTAAATAACCAAAAGCCCCGAGTAATCGGGGCTTTTTTAATTTTAAATAGTTCCTTGCAATGCTGAAGGCAATAATTGCTATAAGTAAGGAATTGCATGCGAATCCAACGTAAATAAGTTCTCTATCTTAGCATTTATTCTCTTCATGTGAAATTAAATTCTCTTTCTAAAGGTTTGAATGCGCTTCTGTTGGGAATTACATTCCTAAATAAACTATTGGATGCGCTTCGAAGGGTAATGGTAGCTTTATTTAATTCCCAATAAAAATTCCAATGGAAAATGAAAGCGCTCATGCCATGACTTTTCAGAATGATCATTCCCTGGAAAGAACTTGGTTAACCATTGAGAAGGCCTGTAACCTTTTGTTACCATTACTTTGTCAACTTCTACTTGCAGTTTTGGATACATGGCGTCTAAAGTTTGATCCCCATAATCAAAATAGAGTTTGTGGCTGGTAGGTTTAGGAAGATTTTTTTTCAAATACCCTAAAAATGCTTCTGGCATCGGATTGTCTGCCGCTATAAATGTACCAGGCCAATGGGTTGACATACAAGCCGCACCTGCAAAAACTTTTGGATACTCACAAATAGCATACATCGAAATCAAACCGCCCATACTAGATCCCGCAATAAAAGTATGATCCTTGTCTGCCTTTGTAGCATAAGTTTTGTCAATGTAGGGCTTAAGTTCTTTGACCAAAAATTTCAAATAATTATCGGATACAGGTTGAAAAGCTCCTTTAACTCTTCCTGCTTTTTGCAACTGTGCCGTCACCGTGTCTTGTTGCACCTTAGTTAATTGCTCAAACGGTTTTTGAGGAAAATATTCATAATGGCGCTTCTGACTATTATTCCATATCCCCACAATAATAAAGGGTTGTGTCTTTCCATCTTTAATTAATTGCCCAGCAACTTCATCAACTTCCCAGGCTTGCTTGTTCCAAGTAATAGCCGCATCATACAACATTTGACCATCGTGCATATATAAAACGGCATACTTATTTGTCTTAGAATACCCATCAGGTAACCAAACATCAACATTACGAGAATCAACATATTTTGATGCAAATTGTGTTATGTGATCTAGTTTTCCTGACGTCACACTTGCTTCTTGTGCCATAGCAGTTATTGTTATGAGTAAAAAAAGTGCAGCTAATTTAAATTTCATATATTATCGTTTTAATGCAAAATGCCCATTAACATTACGGCCATCTTTAAATTGTACGGTAAACCAATAATCGTCGGCTGGCATCTCTTGATCATTATAGGTGCCATCCCAACCCGCACTGATTGGCTTAATTTGGGTCAGCAGTTTACCATAACGGTCAAAAATGTAAATCACCGAACCAGCATTGGATGAGAGCGGACTTATACCCTTTACATTCCAATAATCATGAAATCCATCTCCGTTTGGTGTGAAATAATGGGGTATGCCTAATACAGCAACCGGAATCGGACCTACTATACCACAACCGTTTTGATCACGCACATACAACTCGTGCAGTCCCATGGGTACATTGTTAAAGAAACCCGCAGCTCTATATGGACCAGCAATGTCATCCAATGCAAATTCATAAATTCCAGTACCATTTATACTCACTAAAATCGAATTGATTTCAGTCATGTCAGTTACGCTAATATTTTGTATGCTGGCGATTTCCGATTTTATAACTTTAATCATTCGGGTCTTGTAACATCCAAAATTATTGGTAACCTTAACACTATACATGCCGGCATTACTGGCAATAAAGGTGGCATTGGTACTTCCAGGTAAAGGAGCACCATTCAAATACCACTGATAAGCATAAGCATTAGGTATCGTGCTGTCTATAATTCCAGCATCTAAAGTAATTTGCGTACTAGGAGCACAAATCAAAAACGTGTCGTCTTGGTCAATTTTTGGTGTAGGATGCACGATGAACGGAATTATAAGTTCGGCAGTACAAGCAGTGTTAATAGGGTTTTCTACCACCACTTTTACGTTTTGGGTAGCAGTGGTAAACGGATTGGGAAGCGGACTAGGCAATGGGTTATTATTAGCATCAAAATAATACACATTCATTCCCGTTTGGGTACCTAATATGGTCGACTGAAAATTAGTAGTATCAAAATTTAAGATACCATCTTGGTACAAAGAATCATCTTCATCATCACAAAACGACGTTTGATTTATCGGTATAGCAAAAGCTTGAGGCAAATCGTCAACAATAAACTGTAATGTTTCTTCGTCATAACAGGGTTGACCACCCGTTAATGTACTATTGTTGTTAACCCTAATCGTGATATTTTGTGTGCCACTTAAAACCAACGGATTGGGAAGTGGCGTACTTAATTGAGTGCCATCAGACAAATAATAAGTAACATTAGCATTCGTTTGACCATTTAATACTAAGGCTTGTATAGTACTAGTGTCAAATCCATAAGAACCATCTTGATCATCATCACAATGACGAATTAAGTTAGTAGCATTAATGGCATTTGCAAAAGGCAAAGGTTCTACAACAATCGTAAAAGATTTATAGCCATAACAAGAATTGTCAACGGTACTGTCTACTCTTATCCAAATAGTTTGTGTATTTGGAAAGCCAATATTTCTATAATTATTAGGGTCTGGAATTGCCAATGAATTACCCGCTGCGTCGGTCTCAGCTAGAAAATCAGCTTCAGTTTTATAGTATTTGATAGAAACGTTGTTAGGTAATATAGCTTGTAAACTAGCCGTAATGCCACTAAAATTAAATTGTGATATCCCATCTCGATCATCATTCACCGCATCAAAATAGTCGTCGCATTTGTATTTGTATGAATTAGGAATTGGGAAGTTGGCCGGGATCTGCGTAGCCGATACGATCAAATCAATACGTCCCACCGTATAACAACCATGATTATTTTCAACTCGCACATAAACACTGCCATTGCCTGTAGTGTAAGCAATTGGGTTTAAAATTTCAAGAGCGCCATTCGCAGTATTGGCTGCTAGTAAAGTAGTGAAGTAACGAAAAGTTTCGATAGCATAGTTGGCCGAAATCACATCGTTCTTTTGTGTTAGATTAAAGGTAGAAATACCATCAGTATCGGCATCACACTGCTTTAAGGTAATCACACTTGTTACAACAGGTTTAGCATAAACAGTCATCATTCCAGCATTCGAATACAAACCACAACTGTTACCCGCACGATTCAAAAAAACACGATACATGTTGTTGTTCATTGAGGCTGTTATAGTCGAAAACTGCAAAGTACCAGTAGTCACCCCCGAATAAACAATAGTATTGGTTAGGTTTGTCCAAGTGATTCCATTATCAGTAGAGAGTTGCCATTGAAAAGTAGTTACTGGAGTACCCAGTGTAATCGTTAACGAAGTAGGCTGCATCTCACAACCTATAAAATTATTTGGTTGCGTAATAATACTGATGGGGGCCTGAATGATATAATTGCCATTAGGAACCGTATATCCACTTGTACTGGAAACTAATCCATGGGCTAGATAGACCGTTGGGGAATCGTTACCCAATACACCATCATTATTGGAATCAGAAAAATTTGCCTCTGTAACATCATTACAGCCATCACCATCACTATCGGTCTCTACGTAATTTAGTATTCCATCACCGTCACTATCGGCTAACGTATAGTTTAAAACACCATTATCTAATGCGGTCTCAGTGCTATTCGCCTGTCCATTACTGCCTACTGATGTTGTAATGATTCCAGTAATATTACTACTGTTCCCCGGACTGCCCGATTCAATGACATCAAAAATACCATCATTATCACTATCTAAATCCAAATAGTTAGGGTCGGTATCTCCATCATTGTTGGCCGGCGTTATGCCGTTGCCATACATATCATCGATCCCATCGCCATTAACGTCAACATGCGATAACGCCACCACATTGGTTCCTTGATTTTCAACAAAATCGGGTATAGCATCATTATCACTGTCATTATCTATTTGATCCGCTATTCCGTCGTTGTCAGAATCATTTGGAACACAAGTTGCCACTAGTCGCAAGGTTACCTTGCTAATAAGATCTGAGATGTTAGTATTCGTTATTTTTAAAGAACTAATGGAATTTCCTCTAATAGAAAAAGTGCCCGTGCCAGCAACTAAAGGCACATTGCCATTCAGTCGAAAGCGAATTTCAAAAGAGGAATATTGGGTAATGTTGTTCTCGTATATCCCATCATAATTGGTGTCTATCAAGATTTGATTATCCGGATTCAGTATTGTCAAGGTTCGGTTTACAGGACAACTTATTCTTATTTCAGTGTCTGAACTTAATAAGTCTTGAGCGGCAGCCGTCAAAGCATAACTAACCGCTAGACTAATCGGATTAGTGAAAGCAACCGTATAGCTAACACTGTTATCTTTTCCTAAGGCAGTTTCCGTTATAAATTGACCGGTTGCATCTCCAACTATCGGAGTAGCGGCAGGGACTCCCGTTCCATTTAAGTCAACGGTTCCAGTAAATGAATTGGTATAATTACCTACTGATACTACTCCCAAAGCCGTTGCGGCTAAATTCAAATTTTGATCTCCATAAGACTCGCTACAATTGGTCAATCCATCATTGTCATTATCCAAATCAATATTATCATTAATCCCGTCATTATCTCGGTCTGGCGGACAATCACTAACAGGTATTGTGTCCGAATTTACAGGTGTACTACAACTGGCAATCGTAGCCGAAACATAATAAATTCCGGGTTGGGTTGGAATATAAAGATTACCACTGGCAGTAGTAATCTGGCTACCATTAAAATACCAGTCTATTTGATTAAACGGATTCAGTGAATTAACCGTTAAGTTCGTATTTGGGATACAACTAGATTGTGTTAGGTCTACCTGATTAAACGAGATCTCAGGTTTAAATGTAAATCCCGAAAAGAATCCTCCAAAGGTGGCGGCATCACTTGATCCATAGGCAGCTAAATATAATTCTCCACTTGAAAAGCAAGAAACATTACCTGTTAAACCAGTAATGACATAGGTCTCATAGTTAGCATTCGCATTCACTGCAATTGGGCCATTTACTATCCCAGGTAACGTCGCGAGCGAATAAGAAACACCGTCAATAATAAAATTTAAAGTCGAACCGGTTTGCGTTACAATTGTAACACGTCCAGTAAACTGACGATCACCTATATAATCAATAAAAGGGATGTTATCAATGACGTGTGGGGTTTTACAACTTAAAGGAGGTACAAAAAACAGCTCCTGATTGGCCTGACTAGGTAAACCATCATCTCCCACACTCTGATAAGCAAATATGTTTTTGCCCACGAGGGTAGTCGGATTTTTTGTAGTTACATACAAATTACCATTAGAATTAAAATCTGAACCATGAAGCGCTATGTATTGGCCTGCGTTTAAAGTGTAATTCGGACTCAAAGCACCATCTAAATAAATCTCAGTATCGTCTTCATCGGCTACTAATAAAACGCGTTCTACATTATTTAGCCCCGTGCTTTTAATAAATATGTAATCGGTTCCAGTTCGGTCTGCCGGTACTATTTGATCAAATCCCAAATCCAAATTACTCATTTCGCCATTAGTACCCCCAAAAGAACCACAATTTAAAGCAATGGGTTTGTCCGATGTGACTAAGGATCCTATAAGCCCATCTCTATTGGAATTATTAGGTCCCTGTACTGCCATGACATAACTTTCTCCACTGTTCAAAGTAATGCTAAAGGGATTGCTTCCGGTATTGCTGTTTATTACAGTAACACCTGGTTTAATGCCATCAAAATTAACGGTAGTGTTGTTTTCTGTAGCTAATACTGATACAAAAGTATAATGGACAACTCCATAAGAAGGAGCATTTTCATTAGTAAAGGCACCAATACGGAATCGATTTCCTAACGAAGCCAATCCCTTTGAAACCAATTCTCCAGCTTGATTCCCATTTCCTGCCGTTACTCGAGCTGATACGTATACTAAATCATCAGCTTCGACAATATAGCCCTTGTTATTTAATATGTTTGAGGTTATGCTAGCATCTACGTGCAATTGGGTATCATTACCATAACCAATATCGTAAATATAAGGGGTGTCTCGTGAAACAGTACCCAAAATAGTGGTACCGCCCAATTCAATAATTTTAAAATTAATAGGAGTAATACTAGGTGTAGAGATATATAAATATTGCTCTTCCGCAGTTAATGTTGATGCTCCCGATAATGGCGGTATATAATGAGTTTTGCTAAATTGTGAATAACAATTCGTGCCTAAGCTGAAAAAAATAAGGACAAAAAAAAAGTACTTTTTCATCTGCTAAAATTAGCAAATAATTAAGTAAACTTAAAAACAATTAGGTGTGTTTTAAGTTTACTTTAAGAAATACAACTATTTGATTATAAATCTCGTTTCTTGATAATTACATAAGAAAAGTAAAGAAAGATTCCTGTCCATGCGAATACAATTAAAATTGAACTAAAATGAACGCCGTAGTCCTTGATGTTGTTGGCACCAATAGCAGTTTGAATATTTTTAATAATAGACAATCTACTGAAAGGTTCTACGATTAAATTACTCATCGATTCCAATGGGAAAAATTGCATGATTTGAGACGAGGTATCATTTTTTGGAAAAACTTTAAATGTTAAAACTCCCTTGGTAATCCCTTCAATAATGTTCCAAACAAATAAAAATCCAATAGCAAATGCAGAGCGTTTTACTAAAACACCCAGAAATAAACAGAAAGAAAAGAAACCTACCAATTTGACAAAGTAAGCGACTAAATATTCTAAATCCGAAAATACTATGCCAAATTCAGTGTAAGATGAAAAACTATAGCCCAAAATTAGGGACATGATAAAAATAAATAGGGTTGAGGCAAAGGCAAATAAAATAACCGTCAAGAATTTTGAAAGTACAAATTCTTTTTTACTCATACCATCAATCAAGTTTTGCTTCAAGGTTCCATAACTATACTCATTTGCCATCATGGAAACAATAACAATAGCTAAAAAGAATTTTAAAATAGCAGCGATATAGGTGTTAAAATGCCAAATGAAAGGGAAATTAAAAATACCCATTTCGGCAAAATGTAATTTGAAATTGCCAAGATTAAATTTAATTGAGGCTATTAACGCAATAAAAGAGAGTATAACAAAATAACTTATGGTCAAAACTCGACTGGCACGGTTTTTCCAAATTTTCTGTAATTCTATAGAAAGTAATCGTTTCATCAGTCTTTTTTATTTATTGGTTAAGGCTAAAAATTGTTCTTCTAAACTCATTTTCTTGTGAACTAAATGCTGTAGACAAACACCACGATCAAATAAATAGCGATTCAATTCGGCAGCATCTACCGCATGTTTAAAATAAACCAATACTTTTCCTTCGGATTCCAAAACGCGGTCTACCTCAGGATGTTCTTTTACTAATTCAATAAGTTGAGTTTGATTTACGGCTTGTAATTCCATAAAACCACTATTATTACTCATGCCATCTACCGTCCCATTATATAAGATTTCACCAAATCGCAATACCAAAACATGACTGCATACCTTTTCAACTTCATCAAGCAAGTGTGAAGCCAGTAAAATAGTAGTCCCTTGGGAAGCAATTAAGCGTATGATATCGCGTATTTGATGGATTCCTTGTGGGTCCAATCCATTTGTGGGTTCGTCCAGGATTAAAATCTCAGGGTCATTCAATAGGGCAGAAGCTATCGCCAATCGCTGCTTCATCCCCAACGAAAAGGTCTTAAACTTACTGTCTTTTCGATCAGTCAACCCTACGATTTCAAGTTTTTCTGTTATTTTGGAGTAGTCAATGCCTTTGATTTTACAAACCAATTCAAGGTTTTCTTCAGCCGACATATAAGGATAGAAATTAGGACGCTCGATAATTGCTCCTACTTTCTTTAAGGCTTCATGGGTGGGCATACTACCCCCAAACCAAGAGTATTCTCCAGAAGTTTTATTGACAACATTTAAGACGATTCCTAGTGTAGTCGACTTACCACTGCCGTTTGGTCCTAAAATGCCATAGACGTTGCCTTTTTGTATCTCTAACGAAACATTCTTAACAGCATGTATTTTGCCGTAATGTTTGTTTAGGTTTTTAATAGTAAGTATTGCTGATTCCAAAGTTCATTGATTTTGATTATAGGTAGGACGATGGAACCCTTACTTTGTTACTGATCCTTCTTATGAAAATAAAAACGAGCAACAAATTGTTTTTTTAATTGCAAGTAAAAGAGGGTTTCATTAATGTCTTTTAGCTTAGTAGTCAACGTTATTTTTTGACCCCTAATGTCATTAGTGGCTTGAATTCTGCATACTTCACATTCAAATTCACTGAAATGATTATTCACTTTCTTAGTCTCCACATAACGATGACCAAATAAGGTGCAATAATAGTTTTTCTTAACTATACCATTGGATAAGTAGTTTGTTTTCATGCATTTAAGGTTTAGTTTTCGTATAGTAAACATAACAGCTAAACGGTAAAAAGCAAAATATAATCGACAAACTACATGATTTCAATAATTTCAAATCAAAAAAACTTACAAATAGTTGCGCCTTAGGTAGTTACGGCTTTACTTGAAGGGAACAATGACAGGTTGACCAATTTGAAAATCAGGTAAGGCCAAATCATCATTTTTAAACGAATTTGATTTGAAAATATTTGTACCGTCATATGGTATTGAAGGATAGTAAGAAAAAGAAATTTGGAAACTGTTGAATACTAGATAGTCATTGTTAATCAACATGCCTATACTGAATTTAGAATACAATCGATTGTCAAAAACTTTATTTCCTTCATTGCCCAATAAACCAAAAGTCATATTGTAAAACGGACTAAAGTGAAATCCATGCCAATTTCCAGGGGCATAGGTCTGGGTTTGAAAAGCTAGGGTTAGCTTTCTGCTGCCATTAATCAAAGGATTATTGAAGCCAGTAATACTGTTTTGATCTGATAAAGTAACACGGTCTTTAATAATAGGGGCTCGATGATTTCCAATAACGACCGTAGGTTTTATAAATTGTCTAACCCTCCAATTTCCGATCGACAGTAAATTAGTAAAATAATTTGCCTCGACCCTAAAGGTGGTCTCTTGCGTACTGCCGTTACTAAAAAAACTACCCCATTGTGCATCCATACTCAAATAACCTATGTCAAAATAATTACCATAGGCAAAACGCCCGCTATAATATACTCGTCTAACATTGTTCTTATCTTGGAACCCACCTGTAATTGAATATACTTGCCCATAAGGGACATCTTCTATGATACCAAAATTGAATAAGTATTTGTCTTCGGCAAATTTTCGGGTATTCAAACCAATTGTACCCAAATACAATTTTTCTCCCGCAAAGAATTGTTTCGGGTCATAAACTAATTCTGGACGGTTTTCATAGGTTACATTTTTAAATCCAACCGACGCAATAAAATTAGTAGTTCGATAATCTTCATTCTTACCTCCAAATATTTTAAAGGAATGTCCATACCAATATTCTTGCGTAGCTAATTTAAAATGTTGCTTTGCAAAAACTTGATTTGCATCCGGCAAAGAATCAATATAAAATCGGTTCTCAAAAAATACTCCACCCGCATTTCGGGTAAATGGGGATAAGAATTGACGTTCTACACGCGCACTTTTAGTAGTATAATTGTCCAATGAATTCTCATATAGGAATGTAGTGTTTATAAAGGTATTCTTAATGTTATTAATAGAATATTTCGCTTTATAAGCACTCTTACCCGTATCAAATCGTTTAGTAATGTCGTTTTGAAATTCATGACCCAATCCCAAAAAATTACGCTCTGTAATTTCAAAATTTCCCTGCGAACTCGAAACGGCTCCAGTCGGAATCAAACTCCAAGAGTCTAAAACGCGTATCGATATGTCAATTGAATCTTTGCAGTTCGGAATTTCAACGGGTTTAATAATAACACTGCGCACATACCGTTGCCGACGAATCAAACGTTCCGATTCTTTTGCTAATAATGAATCTAAAGGCTCATTCTTTTTAAACAATAAGAGATTACGTATCGTCCAGTTCTTGGTTTTGAGATGGAGCCTGTTTCCTGTTTTCTCAAATCCCTTCTCAGGAACATCTTTATAATTGTCCACGCTAAACCCAAAAGGGTCCAAAGTCTCTATAGTAATATTGCGTATTATTTTTCCCTCGTTACGGTCAAATGCTTTTTTAATAAAAAACCGTTTTCTTTTAGTATTTACAGGAGTTGGTGCTGATTTCCTATTGGATCTAAACAATAAGCGGTAGATGAAACTTTTTACTTTGCTCTTCTGTGAGTAAGTCTCAATTTTTTTATACACTTTAACCGAATCGTTACCACTATTTTTTACTTGCGCCTGCGCTTCAATGCCAGCCAAGCAAAAGAATAGGAGTAGTGCAAAAAAAAGTATATTCTTCATTGGGGGTAAGCCATTTTAACAAATATAAGGCAATTGAACGGCCTTTTGGCAGATTTTAACATTGGTACTAATTGTTTCAAATAAAAAATAATCCCCAACTGAAATGAATTGAGGATTATTTTTTATGAATTTTAGTAAAAAAGTTTCTTAACTTTTCTGCTCTTTGTTGAAATAAACCAAATAGTAATACATCTGCTTTTCTTCATCCCATCCTTTTTCAACATACTTCTCGGCACTCTCAGGATTGATGAAATCTAATTTTATTTGGATGTTAGTGTCCAAATTAATCACATTTTTTATCGATTTTCTAGCATCTGTCACCGCTCCATTAGCAATTGGAAAATTAGTAATGTCTTCGATACTATACTTCTCTCCCTTATCAACTTTATAGTTTTTAAATTCTGGGATCAAATCGGGATTATCCAGCACCTCATTCAAAAATTTACTTTCTTCAAATTCATCATTCTTAGCAAAGAAATTTACAGAACGGTTCATGAACATGACTTCCTCTTTTTTGTCTTCTGCTGGGAACACGACATCTTTGGCAAAGCCTTGACAGAATTTCAAATACTTCTTAGTATAGAAATTATCATCCTGAAACGCATCTACCGAAAGGAAATGCTCCAACCAATAACGGGCATCATAGCGATTGCTATCCACCGTTAAGATTTTATACCCTTCCTCTTTTTTATGATTAAAAATCAAACACCCTTTGTCTAATTTGTTCAAGTTAATTCCTTGCTGCAAGATCATTTCCAATGTAGTTCCCTTTTCTTTAAACTGCATGAAATCAGTATTGATTTCACTCTTGAAAACCCCTATAGCGTCAACCACAGTATTGTCAATAGATACATTGGTCAAATGAGCCACATAGACTTCACCGTTTTTAATATGAGGATGATTCGATTGCTCAAACAAATGCTTAGTAATCTTTTTAGAGACTTCATGTGTATCACTAGGGTTGGTAAACAACTCAGTGGCCAAGTTAAACATATCATTATAATCCAAATCTACATCATGGGCAAACTGAAAATAATTCTCCTCTTTGTCCCGAAAAGGCTTAAAGAAATACTCCTTCAACAACGGCACGATCTCATCATTCAAAGAATAAGGCTGGTCCGATAAAAAAATCGCTTCATTCCGACTTTTATTCCCCACTCGGTGTATGGATAAGCTCTCAATATGAGCATTAAATAAGTTTATCATTTTTTTTATTTCTATTTTTTTTAGCCACTTGGACTAATTCCAATTTTCTTCGAATCCAAAATCCTCAAAACTGTCATCTCCGCTAAACATATCTAAATCGTCTTCGTCTAAATCGTCTTCAAATTCTGAGTAAAAGTCATCGTTCTCCGCTTCAAATTCTTTTTCAGGAGCTGCCGCAGGCAATGCTCCATGAGAGAATAATAAGCTAGGATAGATCATGCCAATTTCTGCTTCTTCAACCGCAGCAAGCTCTACCAAAAAAGTCCACATATGAATAAAATCATAAACATAAATAATCTTCGTTTGGTCTTCACTTAACAACTGATTCAAAGCATAATCACTCATGATTTTTTGCTCTCCGGGTACATCACCTGTGTCAAACATCGGAATCTCATCTTCCTGATTCCACTGGTCATCACAAGTGTAAAAGGAGGCCATCTCCATGCCGTCAAAACCAAAAGCATTGACAATCGCGTTGTGTAAATCTTCTAAAGTATCCTCGTCCTGTATGGCAATATCCCTGAAAACATCCTCTTCGGCATCCAGTATCGCTCTGAATTTGTAAATCATAATTCGACTTTTTTTGAGGCCGTAAAGGTAAAATTTAAATTATGAAATACGAATGCCAATTGCGAATTGTTGATAAGAATTTGCACAAAAAAAACCTAGTCGTATCACTAGGTCAAATTCATTTCTATTTTTCGGGTTGGCACATCTTGACAAGGGTCTTAAAGGTTTGCGCCAATTCGGTCATGGCAATTTTAATTTCCTTATTAGTGGCCTTTTTAGTTGTTAGGTCCTCAATAAATGCAGTTTTCTTTTTTAGCAATAAAAGGGTTTCAATGGTCTTCGGGGTTCTAAATTCCTCAGGCATGTTTTCTACACATAAAGTGGCCGCTGCTTCACTCAAAAGCGGAATGTTATGCTTAACCGTTTTAAAATCACCCTCTTTACAGGCGTTGTGAGTAGTGGTTATGGCCTCATGGTATGCCTTTATCTGAGGCCATCGCGCAGTGATGCTTTTTGCTGATACCGGTTGCAAGGCAAAAAAAGCGGTAAAAGCAAAGAGAGATTTGATAATTTTCATGGTTTTTGAGTATAAGATTGCATTACAAGTCTACTAAATATTTTCTATTTTTTGACGAACCACATAAGTTTATACAACAATTAATTAATAAAAAAAAGGAGCAGGTAAGGAAGTATTTTTTTAATACCTTGATAATCTTTGGGATAGTTTTTTTTAAAGAAATAGAGGTATTGCAATATAAATCACCTCATTCATTTTATTAAGGGGAATATAGTTACATTTCCTAAGGTCGTTAAATTAAAACCTAGAACTTAGGCCCAACTTTACAATAGTAATATTAGTTTATTGAGTTACAGCAGGAAAACTCTCCTTTACTTTGATTTAGCTAAAATCCTAAAGCCTTGCAACTATCTAACATTCCAATCCCTATAACATTCCATCCCCAAAAAATAACATTTCGGTAATCATAAATTGCATAGTTTTATACTTTGATACACCTTTGGCCTATCAATTTACCTAACCCATGAAAACGCTATACTTCCTAATCTTATTACTGCTTACCTCGATAGGCTTTGCACAACACACCATCAGCGGTGCTGTTGTAGACGAAAAGAACAAACCCGTCGCTGGAGCCAATGTATTTATTGACGGGACCTACGATGGTGCCTCCACCGATGAAACTGGACACTTTGGCTTCACCACCGCCACCAGCGGAAACCAAGTATTAGTCATTAGTTTTCTGGCATTCGAAACGCTCAAAGTAGCGATTGATGCAGCCAACTGTCAATTCAAAACATTCAAACTAAAAGAAAGTGTCAATACCCTTGACGCTGTAGTAGTGACTGCAGGTACCTTTAGTGCCGGTGAAAAGAGTAGGGTGTCAGTCCTAAAACCTTTAGACATTGTCACTACCGCGGGCTCAGCTGGGAATATTATTGCCGCACTGCAAACCCTACCTGGAACCCAAAACGTCGGCGAAGACGGCCGCCTATTCGTTCGCGGGGGTGAAGCAGATGAAACCCAAACCTTTGTAGACGGTATTCGGGTGTCCCAACCCTATGGTGCCTCAACCAATAACCTCCCTACTCGTGGACGCTTTTCTCCCTTTTTATTCAGCGGTATTGCCTTCTCTACGGGAGGCTACTCCGCCGAATACGGTGAAGCGCTGTCAAGCGTTCTCTTACTAAATACTCAAGATGAAGCCGACCAAAATAAAACCGATGTATCCCTAATGACAGTTGGTCTTGGTTTAAGCCATACTCAAAAATGGAAAAAGAGCTCCCTAAGCTTGAACACGTCCTACATTGACTTGGCTCCTTATCAAAAAGCCATCCCGCAAAACGTGGATTGGAACCGCCCCTATCAATCCCTATCTGGTGAAGCAGTATACCGCTATAATTTTAATAACGGAATCTATAAACTATATGCTGCCTTCGACGCCGCCCGCTTCGACCTCAATCAAGAGGATATCAATTTGCCCAACCCCGTTCGTGTCAATCTAAACAATAACAATTTCTACCTAAACAGCTCCTACAAAGGAAACTTTGGAAGCAATTGGCAAGTGTTTGCTGGACTAAGTTATGGCTATTCCCATAACCATATCGATCTTGATGCTAATACGGCCATCAATGGCGAACATGCTTCGCACATGAAAATTAAACTAACCAAGAAACTATCAGACCGCATCAAACTGAACTTCGGCTCCGATTATTTCATTACCAAATATGATGAAGACTACAATACTTCCCTAAAAAATGGTTATGAAGCCAACATAGCCGCACTCTACACCGAAGCCGACATCTTCTTTTCAAAAAACCTAGCCGCCAAAATAGGAGTAAGAGCTTCCAATAATAACTACATTCAAGAAAATAGCCTTTCACCTCGTGCCTCTCTTGCTTACAAAGTGTCTAAAAATAGCCAGTTCTCCTTCGCCTATGGAAACTTTGAAGAAGCGCCAAAAGCTGAATACTTAAAGTATTCCTCCAACTTCAAAAACGAAAAAGCCGCTCACTATATCTTAAACTACCAATATGTAAAAGGAACCCGTACCCTTCGTGCGGAGTTGTACCTAAAGGAATACGGCGATTTAGTAAAATATGATTCTAAAACAGTACAATACAATACGACATTCAACAACGACGGTACCGGATATGCCAAAGGTCTTGATGTGTTCTGGAGAGACGGAAGCAGTATCAAAAACCTAGAATATTGGATATCCTATTCCTACATCGATACAAAAAGGAATTATAAAAACTTTTCCACCCAAGTGACACCAAGCTTCGTGGCCAAACAAAACGTGTCCCTAGTGACCAAGTATTGGATAAGTGATTGGAAATCCCAACTCGGGTTAACCCAGCAATTCAGCACCGGACGTCCCTATAATAATCCAAATGAGCCTATTTTTATGCATAGCTTAACTAAAAGTTACAGCAGTCTTAGCTTCAGTTGGGCCTATTTAGTAACGCAACAAAAAATATTGTATTTCTCAGTATCTAATGTCTTAGGTACCAAAAACATCTATGGATACAATTATGCTAATACCGCTAATATCAACAACGGAATCTTTGAACGTAAAGAAATCACCCCTACAGCCGATAGATTCTTTTTCGTAGGCTTCTTTTGGACGATAAGTGATAACAAAAAAGATAACCAATTAAAAAACTTATAATTCTAAGCCAAATAATTAAATCATTTCATCCACCAAATTCAATAATTCAGTTACTATTAATTTTACAAGTCTGAAAACCAACCTACTTTTGAACTATAATTAGAAACCTTTAAAAACAAAACAATATGAAAACAATCATTACCGCATTTGCATTTTTTATCTGCTCTCTTTTACAAGCGCAAGGTCAATACGAACAAGGAATGGGAAAAGCCATGGGCCTTTGGAAAGAAGGTAAAATCACAGAGGCTACCGCACTATTCGAACGCATCGCATCTGCCGAAAAAACCAATTGGTTACCCAACTATTATGTAGCAATGGTAAACATTACAGCCACTTTTGATCCAGCCAACAAAGACAAAGCTTCAGCTATGATTGATAAAGCTCAAACCGCTATCGACAACGCCAGCGTAATCAGTCCAACGAATGCCGAAATAAAGGTGTTGCAAGCTTTATTGTATACTGCAATGATCGTACAAGACCCAATGACCAATGGTATGAAATACTCTGGTAAAGTAATGGAACAATACTACCAAGCCTTAACCATTGCGCCAGAAAACCCAAGAGCCGTGTTCGGGAAAGCCGACTTCGAAATCAACGGTGCCAAATGGACCGGTGCAGATACTAAGCCTTTATGCGAACAAGTAGCTAAGTCTATCGATTTATTCGCTAAGTTCAAACCAGAAAATGCGTTTTCTCCTAACTGGGGACTCGAAAGAGCACAAGAAACATTACAGAATTGTAAAAAATAATTAGCTAAGAATTTAACAACTTGTAATCATGGAAAATAATAGTGAAACAAATACTATTTCAGGCTACCTATTTGTAGGCTGCATGTTTTTAGGAATGGCATTAGGTGAGTTCCTAGAAGAACCAGGAGTTGGCTTAATGGGCGGTATGGGTATAGGATTTATTATCTCGGCCTTTTACAGTACCGAAAAAAATAAATAAATAAGCATCATGAAAAGTCTGCAAAAAGCCATTCCGAAAATTTTATTGCTTTCCCTCATCATTTTCCTAGTCATTCAATTGTTAAATGTAGTGTTAGGAAATGATGTTCAATTCAGCATGGCATTATTAATCCCTTTTGGTTATACCATCTTGTATACCCTATCGCTTTCCTATGCAAACTGGTCCTTATTCCACTATTTAGATAAAGTTTTTGAAACCAACCGCTTTGCTACCAAAAGAATTATCATTGGGTTTATAGGCTCTTTTGTTGTGACATTAATTGTAATTTTCGTGTTGCGTATTTTTGAAGAAGTCATTATCAACGGCCATTCGTTCCAAGAATATTGTACCCACGAACACGCTGCCAATTACGTAGTTTCAGTCATCATTACTTTCATCATTTCTTTATCTTTTTATGCCTTTTACTTTTTTAAAGTCTACAATGAAAACAAGGTCAAAGAACAAAAGATTATTGCCGGTACGGCATCTGCACAGTTTGAAAGTCTAAAGAATCAAATCGATCCGCACTTCCTCTTCAATAGCCTCAATGTACTAAGTTCCTTGATCGAAGAAAACCCAGAGAATGCTCAAAAGTTCACCACGTCACTGTCCAAAATATACCGCTACGTTTTGGAACAAAAAGACAAAGAACTAGTAACTGTCAGTGAGGAATTAGCCTTCGCTAAAACCTATATGAACTTATTAAAGATGCGCTTTGAAAACAGTATCACCTACGAAGTACCATCTGACTATGATAATTCTGATGCAAAAGTAGTGCCTCTGTCCCTTCAATTACTGCTGGAAAATACCATCAAGCACAATGTCGTAAGCGAACAAAAACCACTGAACATAAAGATATACATCGACAACGGCTATCTAATTGTTAAGAACAACTTACAGAAAAAAGAAGTCCTCCAAGACAGAAGAGGCGTCGGACTCCAAAACATAGTAAACCGATACGGTCTAATCTCGCAACGCAAAGTACTCATAGAAGAAACAACTGCTTGCTTCAAAGTTATGATTCCTATCCTAACCAAACAAATCTCCTACATGGAAACACAAACCATTTACAATGAGAACATGGCCTTCATCAAAGCCAAAGAACGAGTGGAAAAACTCAAAGGATTTTATGGTAATTTAATTTCTTATTGCTGTGTCATTCCTATGTTAGTATTCATAAACCTTAAAACCGGCGGTAACCAATGGTTTTGGTTTCCCATGTTCGGCTGGGGTATGGGCATCATCTTCCATGCCATCGAAACGTTTGGTTACGGAAAATCATGGGAGGAAAAGAAAGTACAAGAGCTTTTAACTAAAGAGAAAAATAATAAATGGAAGTAATTATGGAACAAGATTATAAAGAATACGACCGCTACCAACGGGCCAAAAAACAAGTAGAAGAAATCAAAGGCTTTTATGGCCACTTAGTTTCTTATCTTGCAGTAAATGCTTTTCTGCTATTCATCAATCTAAAATTCTCCCCTCAAGAATTATGGTTCCTATGGCCACTAATGGGATGGGGCTTAGGCTTGCTTTTACACGGAATGAAAACGTTCAACTACATGCCTTTCCTTGGAAAAGACTGGGAAGCTAAAAAACTAAAACAATTCTTAGAAGAAGAAAAAAGACAACAGCATGGAAACCAATAATACACTTGACGAAGTACGATACCAACAAGCGTTAAAGAGAGTCAGACGCATTAAAGGGTTTTATACACACTTATTGGTTTACGTTGTCATTAACACGATGGTCCTAATAATGCAATTCACCGACCGAGAGGCTTCCAAAGATTTTTGGCAGTGGCAAACGTTCGGCATGGCAATCTTTTGGGGCATAGGCCTTGGAGCTCACGGCATGTCGGTTTTCATTCCAACAATGCTTATGGGTAAAGGTTGGGAAGAGAGAAAGATTAACGAACTAATGGAAAAAGACAAAAATAGTAAATGGGAATAAACAGCAGCTTTGCCATTTTCTAATTACCTTATCTTTAAATTATAAAGTACCATGAACATCATCATCATAGAAGACGAAAAACCTGCCGCTCGCTTACTCCAACGCAAAGTAGAGAAACTTGGCTTGCAAGTCAATACGTTGCTGCATTCTGTAGAAGAAGCCATACATTGGTTCAACAATAACAGCCACCCCGATTTAATATTCTTAGATATACAATTATCCGATGGATTGTCTTTCGAAATCTTTGAAACTATTGAAATCAATAGTGCCGTGATATTCACCACTGCCTATGACGAATATGCCCTGCGCGCCTTCAAACTCAACAGTATTGATTACCTGCTGAAACCCATAGATGAAGAAGAGCTAGAAACTGCCGTCAATAAGTTTAAAACTAGAAATAGTAGTGGGTCCAAGGTATCGCTAGATTTTGATATGATTAAAAAGATGTTAGTGAATCCTATTGAACGAAACTATAAAAAGCGTTTCACCATCAAAGTAGGGCAACAACTCAAAATGATTCCCCTAGAAGAAGTAGAATGTTTCTACAGTGAAAACAAAGGGACCTACCTTCACACGCTAGACAACCGAAATTACTTGTTAGATCTGCCTTTAGAACAGTTGGAGAACGAACTAGACCCAACCGATTTTTTTAGAGTAAGCCGCAAGTTTATTGTACCGCTAAAGACCATTAAAGAGATTCAACTGCACAGCAACTCAAGGTTGAAAGTGATACTGCCAACCTACAATGAAGATGAGGTTGTCGTTGCTAGAGAACGAGTAAATGAATTTAAAGAGTGGTTAGGCTAGCGGATAAGTTCTTTACGGATGCCTACCAATGCAAAAATCAGTAGCGTGTATGTCATGAAAAAGGGAATGATGTATTCAATCCACCCCAAAGGCAACATCACAGCCATGATCAATAATTGAAAGCCTAATCCATACAAGGAAAGCAGGGTCATAAACCAATTAGGAAAGGTTTTGACTTTATAAGCCTCAGGATCCATTCCATGAATAACCTTGTCAAAGACTCCATAGGCCAAAGTATATAAGCTAAATAAAATACGCACTGAGCGCTGACTTTCACCTGGTAGTGCTCTAGGGGTTTTATACTCAAACACTTTACTAGTGCTGTCTCCTCCAACCGACTTAGTCCTCAAAATAACATAATAGTAATTATATAATGTCCCTTGCAATTGAAGCCCTACAAAGGCCAATAAGGTAAACCATACCGTGGCGTGGGACACATAACAAATCGTCATCAAAAAGATAAAGTTAAGCAGGATGTCAAACAAACTGTCCAAATACCTACCCGTATAGGAAGGAGTCTTTTTCAATCGTGCCAATTCCCCATCCGCAGCATCGATCCCCGATTTCAACAAGATGAAAAAGGCGGCTAAATAAAACTGTTCTGTTAAAATAAAGTACACCGCTATCATACCAGATAACCCAAAGAGTAATGTAACATGAATAGGAGTAAAGCGTGTGTTTTTTAATTGTTGGGCTAGTATTCTCCCAAAAGATCTTCCGTAATCAGATAGATCTAAAAATTGGTCTTCAGTGGTAAGTTTAGACATTAAAGTGGGTAATCTAAGAACTGCGACAATATAGTCTGAATATGCGTATTATTTAGAAAAGCGGTGCAAGGTAAACGTCATTGCAGTCAACAAAAAGAAAGCGACAATTTGGTGAGTCAAGCCTAACCATAAGGGTACACTGTACAATAAAGTGAAAACTCCTAAGCTAAATTGCAGAAAAACAATGAGCAACAAAGCATTTAACCCATACTGTTGAGATTTAGACAAGGTATATTTTTTACTTTTAAAATACAGGAATATAATCAATCCAACCACCACATAGGCCATCGTTCGATGCACAAATTGTACACCACTTTTACCTTCTGTAAATCGGGCCAACCATCCTTCTTTTTCTAACATTATGCTTTCATGAAAAAACTGCCCGTCACTCATCATCGGCCAATGATTGTGAATTAAACCGGCATTTAATCCTGCCACAAATCCGCCATATATAATTTGAAGTAATAAGAATAGTAGGGTAACACGTGCTAGTTTTTTTAAAGGCACAAGTACAGTGCTTTTCTCTGGATAAAGCAAATCCAATGCTACCCATAAGGTATAGGCAAATGTGATAAAGGCAAAGGTCAAGTGCAACGACAATCTAAAATGACTTACATCTGGATCATTTACTAAACCGCTCTTCACCATAAACCATCCCAAAAAGCCTTGAAAGGCTCCCATCCCAAGCAGGATTCCACATTTATTCAAAGTGGCAGCATCCAATTTTTTCTTCACCAAGAAATACACAAAGGGTACGATGAAAACAAAGCCCAATAACCGTCCAATCAAACGGTGAAACCACTCCCAGAAATATATGAATTTATAATCCGACAGTTGAAAATCATTGTGAATGTTGATTTTTTGATACTCAGGAAACTTCTTATATTCCTCAAAAGCATGGAGCCAAGCTGCATCACTCAATGGTGGTAAAGTATCGGTAACCAAATGCCAATCCGTCATCGACAAACCCGAATTCGTCAATCGGGTGATGCCACCAACTACCACCATAATAAATACAATAAAACATCCTGAGAGTAGCCAAATAATGACCGATTTATTATTTTTCATAACCTTAAGTAGCTGAGTTACTTTGAATGTGTAACTGAGTTGCAAATTTATATTGTTTTATTTTTTTAAGGACTTAAACAATTTATAATTATCTATTAATTCAGCCCACTTTATTCAACCCCATCTTCGTCGCTTTAGCCATGACAAAATCATAAGCTGCTTGATATTCATTAGGGATATCTCCCTCTAGTATTGCTTCTTTAACGGCTTCTTTTAAAACGCCAATTTCTCGCGAAGGCTTTAAATCAAATAAGGCCATAATCTCCTCCCCACTAATAGGTGGCTGGAAATTACGCACATGATCACGCTCTTCTACTTCTATTATCTTGCGACGTACGATGTCAAAATTATTATGGTATTTTTTGAACTTAGCAGGATTCTTAGTAGTAATGTCAGCCTCACACAAAGTCATTAAATCATCTACATCTTCCCCCGCATCAAAAACCAAACGACGCACTGCAGAGTCCGTCACTATAGCTTCCGATAATACAATCGGTCGCGAACTTAACATTACCATCTTAGCTACAAACTTCATCTTTTGGTTCAAAGGCATATGCAATCGTTCAAAGATTTTCTTAACCATTTTACCTCCCAAGAATTCATGCCCATGGAACGTCCATCCTTGTTTCTTATTAAATTTCTTAGTGGGGGCCTTACCAATATCATGCAACAAAGCCGCCCAGCGCAACCACACATCATCGGTGTTCGGACAAATATTGTCTACCACTTCCAACGTATGATAAAAGTTGTTTTTATGGGTATGTCCTTCAATTTCTTCTACATTATTTAGGGCCGTAAGTTCAGGTAATATGAGGTCTAATAAACCCGTTTTATATAAATGCAAAAAACCTATAGAAGGTTTGACCGTAGAAAGAATCTTATTCAATTCATCCACTATCCGCTCTCCCGATATAATAGAAATTCGTTCTTTATTTCGTGCAATGGCCTCCAGTGAAGTGGGTTCAATAGTAAATCCTAATTGCGTAGCAAAACGTATAGCCCTCATCATCCGCAAGGGATCATCAGAGTAGGTAATATCTGGGTTTAGCGGAGTTTTAATAAGCTTGTTGGCCAAATCAGTCAATCCGTCAAAAGGATCGACCAAGACACCATAAGTAGTTTGATTCAAAGAGAAAGCCAAGGCATTAATAGTAAAATCTCGACGGTTTTGATCGTCTTCCAAAGTCCCATTTTCTACCACGGGATTTCGGCTGTTCGCTGCATAACTCTCCTTACGGGCACCCACAAATTCAATATCTATTTCCTTGTAGCGCAACATCGCCGTACCATAGTTTTTAAAAACCTGTACTTTTGGTTTGTGTGGTAATAACTCTGAAACTTTTAAAGCTAATTCAATTCCAGAGCCTACAGCCACAATATCGATGTCTTTCTTAAAATCACGTTGCAATAAGTAATCCCGAACAAAGCCCCCAATTACATAACTCTCTAGTTGTAATTCCTGTGAAGCTTTGGAAACGATTTCAAAGATTTTATGATCTAATGCTTGTTTGTAATTGTTAGCCACGAATGCACAAATGTTTTTATTAATTATAAAGCTATGCGTTTGTATTCTAAATTGTCTTTAGTGAAATTAACTATAATAGCTAAATTGTTATTGGATACTTTTAAATAATTTAAGCATTGTGCAATATGATTATCATTAATGCTATTACAAGACTTTAATTCTAAAATGATTTTTTCGAACACAACAAAATCAGCGTAAAATTTATGTTTTAAAAAAACGTCTTTATATTTGACTTTATATTCTTTTTCTCTTTCAAAAGGAATACTTTGATTTTGAAATTCATATTCTAAAGCATCCTTATAAACAATTTCAGAAAATCCACTTCCCAAATTATTATGTATATCAAATAAAATCCCCATTATTAAAAAGCTTTCTTCTTGATATATAATTTTTGACATAATTATTCGTGTATTCGTGGCTCACAAGATTATTTGCGAATAATTTTCACCTGATTATCCAAGGATAATTTTATAATGGTAGAAGGCTTATCGCCTATTTTTTCGTGTTGCAAATTTACTACATAGTCTACACCTTTTATAATTTCAGGACTAATTTCTTTGAAAGATTTTGGGGTAAACATCCCCGTGATATTTGCTGAGGTTGAAACCAAAGGTCTCTTCATTCGCTCCATCAATTTAAAACAAAAGGGCTCTTTTACTATGCGCACCCCAAGGGTTTGATCTTCCGCAATTATATTGGCCGCCACATTTCTCGGTCGGTCAAGAATTAAGGTAGTAGGCTTTTCAGACAAATCCATGATTTGCCAGGCCGCCTCCGGTATGTCCTTGAATACATTGTACATCATCTTTTCGCCATTCATCAGTACGATCATACTTTTACTTTCTTCGCGTTGCTTTAAAGCATATATTTTTTTTACTGCCTCAACATTAGTAGCATCACAACCAATACCCCAAACCGTATCGGTAGGGTATAGAATGATTCCACCATTTTGTATTACTTCAAATGCATTATGAACTTCTGTATTGATATTTTCCATTAGTATATTCAATTTTTGTAAAAATATTTAATAACAAGCAATTTTAATGACGGTACAAGGTAAGGTACTCTTTTGCTGCTGTATCCCAACTAAATGAATCTGCTCTTTGTTTCAGTTTAATTTCAAATGCCGACCTTTGGTTTTCAAAGTTCTGTAATTGAGCATAGAGGGTTTCTTTCATATAGTGTGGATCAAAATCTTCCCAATAAAAGGCAACATCACCACCCACTTCGGGAAGTGAAGTCTTAGTCGATAAAAAAACAGGCTTTCCAAAGGTCATTGCTTCAATAATAGGCAATCCAAAGCCCTCCCGTATCGATGGAAATACAAACGCAGTACAGTTTTTTAGATAGTACTGTTTCTGAGCGTTGCTTATTTTCCCAGCCAAAAACACTTTGCCTTCTAACTTATGGCTCTGTATATAATCCCTAATGAAATAACCATAACTTTTATCATTATTGCCGGCAATGATTAAGGTAAAATCTTCGATGTTTTCCATCATCTTAATAATAGAAATGAAATTTTTACGCTCTATAAAATCCCCTATAGTAAAGAAAAAAGGTTTCTCCGGTTGAAAGGGATTTGTCAGTTCGCTAATGTCCATAAAGTCCTTAATGGTATTCCCATTATAGATAACCCGTTCTTCGATTCCTTTGGTGTCAAAATATTGATGAGTCATCTGCTTCGCATAGTTTGAAATGTAGACGATCGTATCCGCTCTATTGATTTTTTCTTTAAACAATAAGTTAACTTTACTATGTAAATCATTCGATTCTTCTTCAACAAAATTAACATCGTGTACCGTCAAGATATACTTTTTAGGGTGTATTCTCGGCTCCACTTTTGTGTTTTGATTCATGCTATGCCAAACATCATATTTTTTAGTGATTCTAAACAATTTATGACGTTGCAAACTAGTGTATTTTTTATAACTAAATTGAGTGCCAAATTCAGTCTTTAAACTAGCAGTATCCTTGTTGTTCAATGTGATAGACAGATTATCAAGGTTTTGATTTGATAAGGCTTTAATTAGTTCATAATTAAATACACCGAGACCTCCGTTTCGGTTTTTTAAATTATGAGATTCCAAAAAGACTGTTTTATTCATTGTTTTTTTTTGGTAAAATTAAGTTTTATAAATTTACTTGCCTTATAATTTATATTTTTGTCTCAATCTTATTGCAAATGAACTTCATCGTTACGCCTTCATTTAATTCATCCGCCTCAAAAATAAACAACTGTATTCAGAATTTTTCAAATTCAGGAGAAGTCTTTATTGAAGGTAAGAGGAACAAGATTAAACTATTTAAAATTGAAAGCGATACCCTGAACATCAAAGCTTTTAAAATGCCTAGCTTTCTTAATAGTATCATATACAAGTATTTTCGTAAGTCAAAAGCAAGACGTTCCTATGAATACGGCAACCAATTACTAACGTTAGGGATTGGAACTCCAAGGCCCATTGCCTATTTCGAAAATACTTCGCTTCTAGGATTAAAAGACAGTTATTATGTTAGCGAACATTTAGTCCCTGATTTAACCTATCGAGAACTAGTAGAAGTGCCCAATTATCCTGATTCCGAAAATATTCAAAGACAATTTACCCAATTCTGTTATAAATTACATCAAAAAGGGATAGAGTTTAAAGATCATTCACCCGGAAATACTTTAATTAGAAAAAATGATAAAGGAACCTATGATTTTTTTCTAGTGGATTTAAACCGCATGGCATTTCACGATACCATGTCTTTCGAATTACGAATGAAAAATCTTTGCCGATTGACCCCGCAAGAAAAGATGGTAGCCCTTATGAGTAAGGAATACGCTAAAGCTTCAGGCGAAGCAGAAGAAAAAATATTTACTACACTCTGGGAATTAACAGAAACATTCCAATACAATCTTGCACGAAAGAAAAGAATTAAAAAGAAATTATTGTTTTGGAAGTAAAATATACCAAAAAATAGTATTTTCACTTCTTAAACGATTTCAAGAAAAGAGTAGAGGACAGGGCAATTATGAAAGGGAATGGCTGTGGGAATGTTCCATCTGACCTAACAAAAACAATTAAGTAGCATCAGATGAAATTATCTGTCATTATTACCACTTACAAGGCCGAAGATTGGTTGCGAAAAGTCCTAATCGGATTTAGCGTGCAAACCGAAACCGACTTTGAAATAGTAATTGCAGATGACGGCTCTACTCCCAAAACAAAGGAACTGCTAGATTCTTTCTCATCTAAATTTAAGAACCCCATCGTTCACGTTTGGCAGGAAGATGAAGGGTTCCAAAAATCAAAAATCCTCAATAAAGCCATCCTTAAAACTAATTCTGATTATTTACTTTTTACCGACGGAGATTGTATTCCTCGTAAAGACTACGTCGCCGTTCACTTGAAATACCAAGAAAAAGGTTATTTCCTATCTGGTGGTTATTTCAAATTGAATATGCCAATTTCTACCGCTATAGCCGAAGAAGATATCGTGTCTCAAAACTGTTTTAACATTTCATGGTTAAAGAAACAAGGCTTAAAAGTGAACTTTAAAAGTACCAAACTCACCCAAAATAAATGGTTTGCCAACTTTATGAATTGGATTACTCCCACAAAAAGATCATGGAACGGGCATAACGCTTCGGGTTATAAAAGTGATGTACTATCAGTAAATGGTTTTAATCACGAAATGCAATACGGTGGCTTAGATAGAGAATTTGGGGAACGCTTGTTTAATGTAGGGTTACTCTCTAAACAAATTCGGTACAGTGCTATTTGTTTGCATTTAGACCATAGTCGCGGTTACTCTAGTCCTGAAATATGGGAAAAGAATAACGCCATCAGAGCTTTTAACAAAAAGAATAAAGTAACTGAGTGCACGCAGGGAATTAGCTCGCTTTGAAAACTAATAGCCTAGATCTTTAAAAAAGGTTTCTAATTTTTCTAGTATTAATTCCAAAGGGTATTCATCAAAATATTTGAACGTATGCTCTTTTATATAAAGTCCATCATGCTGCTCATAGATTTCAGGCTTTAAATCCTTTAAGTGGATAGAAACATTCTCTTTTTCATCCTCAAAGATTTGCCAAGTTTCTTTATCTACCGAAGGTGAAAAGATAGAAAAAGTAGGGACATTCAAGGCTTTAGCCATATTTACCGTTCCTCCCTCATTACCTATCAGCATCTGACATTGCGATAGCAACCCCATAAATTGACGCAACGAAGTGCCAAAAACCTCAAAGTGAATATTCGCTTTGGTTTTCTCTTGGCAAAAATTATATATTTTCAAGGCGTCTTCTTTTTGTGCTGGAATATAATTGAACAATATGTCTGCATCCAATTTTTCTACCGTAAAATCAATAATTTTAGCCATGTTTTCAAAGGGATACGATTTATACCATTCACTTCCCAAGATGCCAAACATGATTAGCGGTTTCTCGCCAACTTTAATATGGGCTTCAGCCAATACTTTTTGTGCATCTTCTATTTCCGTTTTAGTTAAAAAGATTAATGGTTTATAATCAGTAATTTTCTCCTTAATCAAGGGCTTAATCAACATCAAACGATTGTCAATAGCCAATCCTAAATCCGACTTAACACCATTCGGAATGCGTTTCATGTTGTCCGTGTAGAAAAAAGTCGAATATCCTTTGTGGTACGATATTTTAGTTTTAGCCCCAGAAAATAAAGTAATTAAGTTCGATTCCAATTTGCTGTATGCATCGATAACTACCGTGTATTTTTTCTTTCTAATCTGCCATAAGAAAGAGAAGAATTTTAGTTTAGACTTTTTAATTTCTGGAGATAATACTATCACTTCATTGATGTTGGGGTTTTCTTTTAAAACATCCACACAATGCGGATAACACATATAATCAATTACGGCATCTGGATAAACCCTTTTTAGATTATTACACAAAATGGTGGTGGTTAATACATCACCGATTCTTTTTTGCTGTATGACTAATATTTTCATTACCATTGAATTTTAAAGTGCTAAAATACTAAGTATTTCAAATTGACGGTTTATATTTATAGTACTTCTGTAAAAACCCTATTTACCCAGTGATTAAGAGTGTATTTTTGATAGATACGATCCGGAATAGGATGATAGTCCGAAGTTAAAAAGGATTTAGGTATTTCAATCGACTCCTGATTGATAATCAAAATGTTCTGAGGGTCGTAAAAATCATAATGAGCAATATCAGGATTATTCGTGATGATTTTTTTATGCAAGCCCATCGCCTCAAAAACTCTAAAGGTCAATCCTCGGTGTTTGCTGATGACTCCTAAGTCCAACATGCAAACCGATTGCTTTAACAATACTTTTATGTCCTCAAGTGACATCGGTTCTCTAATGATCGAAACCAAACCGGCATCAGCTACCTTTTTCTTAGTTTTAATGATGATATTATAGTTGAGGTTTTGCTGTTTTAAAATTGCCGCTATTTTTACTAATAGAGGAAAACGTTGTCTATCGTGACTGGTAATGTTAAATACACTGTATTGAAAATGGGTGTCAGCTTCAGGCAATGGCTGTTCGTCATAAATGAAATTGGTTATCGATTCAAACCCAAATTCCTTACAATCATTTGGCTCAAAACTAAAAATTTCATCAAAGTACGGAACGGTTTTTAGCATTTTAGGAAAACGATGAACCCCATCAAAGAAATAGGATTTAAAATGAAGTGTTTGGCTTTTGAGCTGCTTCAAAGTCGTTTCAGAAAGATGATCAGGACGAACCACAAGCGTCACATCAAATGTTTGATCTCCTATGACGTCCTGTATATAGTTGTCTCGATAGGCAAACTTCACATCCTTCCCGATGCGCTTCAAAAAGAAATTAGAAATCTTGGTCAGTAGGCTAGTATACTTATAAACCGGTATATGAATGTCAGTGACTGCAATACCCGGTTTCGTTCTTAAATGATCTGCTACCTTTTCCATGTAGCCCATATATTCTGGTGCAATGATCAATACCTTCTTCATACGTTGAATTCAGAGAATCTATCCCGATTCTTTATATCGTGGGCTAAAATACAAAGTATTTGACTAGCCTCAAACATAACCATTTATTTAATAAGCAAAATAGTGTATTTTTGGAGTCACAAATTTTTTGAAAATGGCTATCAGTGGTTTGGTTATTACGTTTAATGAAGAAAAAAATATTGGTAAATGCATTGATGCACTCTTTAAAGTGTGTGATGAAGTCATTGTTGTAGATTCCTTAAGCAAAGATAAAACCGTGGAAATTGCTACAGCCAAAGGAGCTACGGTAATCTCTCAAGCTTTTTTAGGTGATGGTCCTCAACGTACCCATGGCATACCCTTTTGTAAAAATGATTGGATACTAAACCTTGATGCCGATGAGTTTTTAGATGACGATGCCCAAGAATTCATACTTAAAGAAAAGTACTTAATAGGAAATTACGATGCCTTCAGCTTCCGAGTAAAAAACTACTTAGCCGATAAACTTATTGATTTTGCCGGCTGGTATCCAGACCACAAAGTGCGTTTCTTTAATAAGGTAACCGCTGGTCCTTCAGAGTCCAAAGTACACCAAAAGATTATAGCCCAAAACGAAAGAAGAGTATCCGTACATATTCTTCATTATGGTTGGGATTCTTTAGAACAAATTATTTCTAAAAAGAACCAATATTCTGGCTGGCATGCTCAACAATTATACAATCAAGGCAAAAGAGTCAATGCATTCAAACCCGTTTTAAACGGAACCGTTTCTTTTGTACGCTGTTATTTCTTTAAAAAAGGATTTCTTAATGGAATCGATGGCCTTAGTATTTCCATGATACAAGCCTTTTTCTCTTATATGAAATACGCCAAACTCATCAAGATTCAAAAAGCAAACCAATAATTTAGTGGACCGTTAATTTATCGGCAATCATGCGCTCGTTAAAGGATTGTAAGTAGGCTTTAATGAATTGCGTCATTTCAGCCGAACGCGATTTGTCTTTGTCCAACAAATTGTTTCGCAACATTTCATCCGCTTTAAAGTTGTACAATCCTATTGCTTTCTGCCCGTCAAAGGCCAAATAATAGTCATCTTTAATCAAATGGTAAATGTTGTCCAAATAATAGACAACAAAATTTTTATCTGAACTAAAGGGCTTTCCATAGGTCACGACTTGATCATTTATTTTTAAGTAATCCAAGATACTAGGCAACACATCTATTTGTTGGAAGTTTTTCTCATTTACCCCCTTAAAACTGGGATTAGAGGGGTCAAAAAATAGGATCGGAATTCTAAATTTACCCACATTAGTGCGGTATTTGTCTGCCGATGGTTCTGCACAGGTATGATCCGCTACAATGACAAATAACGTGTTAGTATACCAAGATTCCTTTTGAGCCGATTTAAAAAACTGACGTAAGGAATAATCTGTATATCCAATGCTTTCTTGTATTTTCCTACTCCCCTTAAGGAATTTTCCTTTGTATTTTTTTGGAACGGTATAAGGATTGTGCGATGAAATACTAAAAAGAGTGCTGAAAAAAGGCTCCTTAAAACTCGTTAGTTTTCTATTAAAAAACTGCATATAATCTTCGTCAAAAATTCCCCAAACACCATCAAATGCTGGTGGTCCTACATATTCGTTTTTACCATAATACTGATCAAATCCTGCTACTTTACAATATTGATCAAAGTTCTGACTACCATTAAAGGCTCCATGGAAAAACGAAGTGCTATACCCTTGCTTTTTCATGATTTTAGGCAAACTATACACTTTGTTAAGGGAATACCCAGAGGAGATTAATGGAGTATTCATCAAACTAGGAATACTAGATAGGGTAGAAGGTACCGCATCGATTGATACTTTTCCATTCGCAAATCCATTTTTAAAATAATACGATTGTGTGGCTAATGAATCAATAAAAGGAGTTATTCCTTGATGTAAATTTTCATCTCCAAAACTTTCCAATATAAAAATAACCACATTTTTCTTAATAGGCTTTTCGGTAGTAGACGATACATAAACAGGATTGAAGATGCGATTCAATACCTTCTCACTATAAAATTTAGGGTCGGTCAAGGTTTCTTTACTACCAGCCGTTTTCATTATGCTAAAAGGGGTATTCAATACCAATGCGGCATTACCTAAAGAAGAATAATTAATTGCATCTACGATACGAATGGGTTTTTCTCCCCAGCCGCCTCGAGCCATTAATAGACCAACGCCTAAGGATAACACCATAATGCCAATCTGCTTAGAAATAGCCTTAACCGTTAGTTGCTCCAAAGGGAATATAATTCTAGGCTTCGATAATAAACGCCAAAACAACAGAGCGATAAGAATGAAAAACACAAATTGATACCAAAATTCTTGTAAAAACGACAGCATCAATCCTCCTATTTCATGTTCCATCCCTTTAGCAGTAATCAAACCAAAGGAACTGCGTCTCCCCGTGAATTTATAGTATTCTAAATCCACAAAATTAGTAGCAATAAAGACAAGATTCACTGTATAGAATCCTATTTTCAATCCATGTTGATAGCCTTTTTTATAGATAAATTGAGCTGGAAATAAATGGAGTAGAATAAAGGCTAAATTGATAAAGCCTATAGCCGATAAGTCAAATAAGGCGCCACCCAAAAAGGTCTTTACATCCAAATTCGTAAAGCTACTTCGGTTAAATAGCAAAAACAAGATTCTGCTAAATTGATAAATAATAAATAGTATAAAAAGTCTCCTAAAAAGTAATTTTAATAATCGCTTGTAGTTAAACATCTTTAGATTTTAGAAATAAATTAAACAGCGACATCATATTCTCTCAAAGCATTGTTGAGTGATGTTTTTAAATCAGTAGATGGCTTGCGAGTTCCAATAATCAAAGCACAAGGAACTTGAAAGTCTCCAGCAGCAAAGGATTTAGTATAACTTCCAGGAATCACTACCGAACGGGCCGGAACAAAACCTTTATATTCAATTGGCTCACTCCCCGTAACATCAATGATTTTAGTGGAGGCTGTCAAACATACATTGGCTCCCAATACCGCTTCTTTCTCTACACGAACTCCTTCTACTACGATGCAGCGCGAACCAATAAAGGCACCGTCTTCAATAATCACAGGGGCAGCTTGCAAGGGTTCTAAAACACCGCCAATACCCACTCCTCCCGATAGATGGACGTCTTTGCCTATTTGGGCACAACTGCCCACTGTAGCCCAAGTATCCACCATTGTGCCTTCATCTACATAAGCACCTATGTTCACATAACTTGGCATTAAAATAACGCCTTTAGAGATATAGGCTCCATAACGTGCGGTAGCCGGTGGAACCACTCGTATACCCTTATCAGAATATCCGGTTTTCAATAACATTTTGTCGTGATATTCAAAAATACCCGCTTCCCAGGTCTCCATTTTTTGAATAGGGAAGTACATAACTACCGCCTTTTTCACCCATTCATTAACTTGCCATCCTGTCGGCGTAGGCTCAGCCACACGCAAAGTGCCTGCATCCAACAAAGCGATAACTTCTCTTATAGCATTTGTAGTAACTTCTTCTTGTAACAAAGCACGGTTATCCCATGCTGTTTCTATAATATTTTGGAGTGTGATCATGATTTTTGAATTTGAGCAAATATAGGAGCATTTTTAGAAAGTAACAAAGCATTTTTGTCCGACTTTACATTCTCAAAATATTGTTAAAACGCAAAGATTTCTGTTTTAGAATAAGTAAGTTTGTCAACGTGCTGTCCTAACCATTAAAAGTAGCGTATGTATAAAAAAACGGTTCTAGTCTTAGCCCTATTGGCACTGTTGACGGGTTGCCAAAAACAAACTAAAGAAGATCACCAAGCCAAAACCGCAACCCAATCCATTGGAATAGCTCATGCCAATAAGTTGTTTAATTATCAAGGTAGCTACAAAGGGGTGTTGCCATGCTCCGACTGTGAAGGCATTGAAATGTGCGTCACTCTAAACGAAAATGCAACCTACGCCATAAAATCACAATACCTAGGTAAAGGCAATAAAATCTTCGAACAACATGGTACCTTTTCTTGGAACAAATCAGGAAGCATAGTTGTTTTCGACAATATAGACAATGCACCCAATCAATACGCGGTAGGAAAAAATACGCTTACCCAACTTGACCTTGAAGGGAAATTAATAACAGGAAGCACAGGAAATCACTATTTGCTGACCAAACAAAAAGCAACCATAGAATCTACTGCTACACCCGAACTTGAAAAACCTGTAGTCAATCTAAATAATAAAATAGTATCCCAAACGGTTATCAAACAAGTGAACCCAGCAGTCGGCAAAGTGACCCTAGCCGAAACCAAATGGAAACTAATCCAACTCTACGGCAAAAAAGTCAAACACCGCAACAACACACCTGTATGTACACTAAAACTCAATTCCAAAGATGGTCGTTTCAGTGCCTATGCGGGCTGTAATACCCTTGGAGGGAACTATGTGATGCCTTCAACCGCCGCAATTTCTTTTTCCAATTCCATCTCAACCATGATGGTTTGCGATAAAATGGATACCGAAAGACGCTTTTCCAAAATGCTGGGCGAAACAGAATCATATACCTTACAAGACAACATTCTCCAACTCAAAAAAGGGAAGAAAGAAGTTTTAGCTACCTTTGTACCCTCAAAATAATAGTCCAAATGCCCAGAATACTTGCCATTGATTACGGAATGAAACGTACAGGCTTAGCCGTGACCGATGAACTGCAAATCATCGCCTCGGGCTTAACTACCATTCCTTCCGATACTGCTATTGCTTTTCTTAAAGATTATTTCTCCAAAGAAAACGTGGCCAAAGTATTGATTGGCGAACCCAAACAAATGAATGGACAACCGTCCGAAAGTACCCCCATAATTGAAAAGTTTGTGGCCGATTTTACCTCCGCCTTCCCCCATATGAATATCGTCAGGGTAGACGAACGCTTTACCTCCAAAATGGCTTTTCAAACCATGATTGATAGCGGACTCTCAAAGAAACAACGTCAAAATAAAGGCTTGGTAGACGAAATTGCCGCTACCATACTCCTCCAAGATTATTTGACTCGTAAAATGATTTAATTTCCTTATTTTTGCCACCCGAGACCAATGGTCGAATTGTATGAAATAATAAATTAGCTAAAATGATTATTCCTATTTACGGATATGGTGAACCGGTTTTGCGACAAGTAGGTGTCGATATTACACCCGAATATCCCAATTTAAAAGAAGTGATAGCCAACATGTACGATACCATGTACAATGCTTATGGGGTGGGTTTAGCCGCACCACAAGTCGGTCTCGCTATTCGATTGTTTGTAATTGATACAGAACCCTTCAGTGACAGCGATGACCTTTCCAAAGACGAACAAGAACAGTTAAAAGGGTTCAAACAAACCTTCATCAATGCAACGATGCTCAAAGAAGAAGGGGAAGAATGGGGCTTTAACGAAGGTTGCCTTAGCATTCCAGACGTGCGCGAAGACGTCTACCGCAACGAAAAAATTACCATTGAATATTACGACGAAGAGTTCATGAAGAAAACCGAAGTGTTTGATGGTCTTATCGCTCGCGTAATCCAACACGAATACGACCACATCGAAGGGATACTCTTTACTGATAAAATCTCCATGTTGAAAAAAACACTCATCAAGAAAAAACTGCAAAATATCATGGAAGGAAAATCCCGTCCTGATTATAAAATGAAATTTGCCAATAAAAAAGGAAGGTAATTTTCTAGTAGCAACTAAACATTTAAATATATTTGTCCCTTAAATGACCATAAAACAATGAACGTAGAAAAAATATTAGCCATCGCAGGTAAACCAGGTTTATTCGAATTAAAATTACAAACCCGCTCAGGATTCTTAGCCGAATCTTTACTAGACGGAAAAAAAATTACCGTAGGTATGAGAAGCAATGTTAGCTTACTTTCTGAAATCTCTATGTATACCTATAGCGAAGAAAAACCCTTGGTTGAAATCATGAGAGCCATCGCTATCAAAGAAAATGAAGGACCTACCGCCGTTTCACACAAAGACGACAATGCTAAGCTAATCTCCTACTTCAAAGAAATCTTACCCGATTACGACGAAGATCGTGTATACGCCTCCGACATCAAAAAACTAATCAACTGGTACAACATCCTTCAAGCAAAAGGAATGGTTTCCAAACTTGAACCTATCGTTGAAAACGCAGAAAGCGTTAAAGAACAAGTAGTAGAAGAGGTAAAGAAAGCAGAGAAAGCACCAAAAGCTCCAAAAGCACCCAAAGCCGACAAAGAAACTCCGGCCGAGAAGAAACCTAAAACTAAAAAATAGTTAATTACTTTCTAATAAATTACAATCCTATTGCCGATTTTCGGTAATAGGATTTTTTATTTTTACACAAATCTCTTTGCTATGAACACACGCCAACAACAATTGCAAGCCTTCAATCGCCTACTAGACATCATGGACGATTTGCGCGAAAAATGCCCTTGGGATAAAAAGCAAACCCTAGAAAGTCTTCGCCACCTCACCATAGAAGAAACCTATGAATTAGGTGATGCCATACTAGATAATGACCTACCCGAAATAAAAAAGGAACTTGGCGACCTCCTCCTGCACATCGTATTTTATGCCAAAATAGGCAGCGAAACTAATGATTTTGATATAGCTGACGTGGCTACTAGTATTTGTGACAAACTAATTGACCGCCATCCCCATATCTATGGTGATGTAGTAGTGGCCGACGAAGAAGAAGTAAAGCAAAACTGGGAGAAACTCAAACTCAAAGAAGGCAAGAAGTCGGTCCTAGAAGGTGTGCCCAAAAGTCTTCCCGCACTAGTGAAAGCCAGCCGCATCCAAGATAAAGTAAAAGGTGTAGGCTTCGATTGGGAAGAACCTCACCAAGTCTGGGACAAAGTGCAAGAGGAATTAAACGAACTGCAGGTAGAAGTACAAGAAGGCAACCAAGATAAAATTGAAGCCGAATTCGGTGACGTACTCTTCTCCATGATCAACTACGCCCGCTTCCTAAAAGTAAACCCCGAAGATGCCTTAGAACGAACCAATAAAAAGTTCATCAAACGTTTCATGTACCTTGAAAGTAAAGCCGGCGAACTCGGCAAACCACTAATGGACATGACCCTAGCCGAAATGGACGTCTTCTGGGAAGAAGCCAAAAAAATGTAAAAAGGTCTATAAGTCTATTATCTATTAGTCTATTATCTATTAGTCTATTATCTATTATCCACCAGTCTATTATCCACCAGTCTATTCTCTAACCAAACCAACCAATGACAGAAGTAAAACACGAATTAAAACGCTCCCTTGGCCTCATAGATGCCACCAGTCTAGTAGCCGGTTCCATGATTGGCTCCGGTATCTTTTTAGTAACAGCCGCTATGGCACGCGATGT
>CANBOV010000008.1 GCA_947371275.1 Flavobacteriaceae bacterium
ACTTGTTTAGAAAAACGGGATTTTAGATATTCAAACGATTGCTCGGTTTCTGCAATAATGTCTTTTGGTTCTAAAATGGGTTCCGAACCAATTTTTGAAAAACGATCAGTTATGTTTTGCAGACGAATGATGTCCTTTTCGATTTCGGAAACTGTGGATGGATCTACATTGTCAGCCTTCATTATTTCAAGCCACCCAATTAAGGATGATAATGGGGTACCGATTTGATGTGCAGTTTCTTTTGCCATTCCGGCCCAAAGCTTATTTTGAGTAGCCATTTTTGTACTACGGTAAAAGTTGTAAACTACTGCGCCAAAAAGAAATATTATGAGCAAAAGAGCAATAGGGTAATATTTTAATTTATTCAGTAGCGAGGAATCGCCATAAAAGACCAAATATTTTAGTTTTCCGGACTCATAATGAATAGCTATTGGTTCATTTTGTTTTTTTAATTTTTCTAAAAACTCATTCAATCTTTTAGGGTCAGCAGTCTCACTTTCGTCAATATTGTTATGACTAATAATTTTATTGTTTTCTGTCAAAATAATAGGGATTGTAGTGTTGTTCTCCATTATTTGTCTTGGCAACTCAATATCGGTATCTAAATTAGCATTGTTAATTGTTTTTAAACTTTGTGCCCAAAGTTGCATTTTAACACGTTCTTCGTTTTTAAAAATTTGAAAAAAGGTATAAGTGTTCCAAAGTATTAAAGCAACAATTACAAATGATGCTGCGATAATAATCCATCGGGTAATGTTTCTTTTTTCGGAAAACTGCATTAATGTTATTTTTGTTAAAAGTAATGAAAAATAGTAAGGTTGGAAAATGTAGTAAGATTAAACAAATTATAAATACTTTGATGCTTTTTTTAAACTTTCAGAACTAATTTAGGATGCGAGAGATGGCAGCGTATAATCACTAGAAATCAGTAATTAGTAGTCTGAAGGATGCTGGTAATTTGAAGAACTATGTAGAAAATGTTGAGAGGCCTTTTTTAAAGGATACATTGTGAATTTTGTTTTTCGGAATTTAGTTAGAACTGCTTAATTTTTAAACCTTGCTTTTCGCCTTAAAGATTTATATTTGTGAAAACAAAATTTACTATGCTTAGTTTTGAACCCCATACACTTTCACCATCTGATTTACAAGGGTATTTACAAAGTGCGGTAGCACCAAGACCGATTGCGTTTGCAAGTACGATAGACATTAATGGCAAGCCAAATTTATCGCCCTTTAGTTTTTTTAATGTGTTTAGTTCAAATCCGCCGATTTTGGTATTTTCGCCGGCACGCCGTGTTCGAAACAACACTACCAAGCACACTCTTGAAAACTGCCAAGCCACAAAACAAGTGGTAATTAATGTGGTTAACTATGACATGGTACAACAAGTTTCATTGGCAAGTACTGAATATCCCGATGGAGTAAATGAATTTGAAAAAGCAGGTTTTAAAATGGTATCTTCGGATATAGTAAAACCTTTTAGAGTAGAAGAAAGTCCTGTACAATTAGAGTGTGTAGTAAACGATATTATTGCTCTAGGAAATCAAGGTGGTGCCGGCAATTTGATTATTTGTGAAATTGTTAAAATTCACATTAATGAAAAGATTTTAGATAATAGCAATAAAATAGATCAAAGTAAAATTGATTTGGTTTCCCGGTTAGGTGGCAATTGGTATTCGCGTTCTAATCAAGGACTGTTTGAGGTTGAAAAACCATTAACAACACTTGGAATCGGGGTAGATAAGATTCCTGATTTTGTTAAAAATAGTCCAATTTTTAGCTGTAATGATTTAGGTAAATTAGGAAATGTGGAAGCCTTGCCAACACAAGAAGAAATTACTATATTTGTACAACAAAATTTTGCAGTAAAAGGTGTGTTAAGTTCAGATGATGAGCAAAAAGTACACCTAAAAGCAAAAGAATATTTGAATAATAATGAAGTACTGTCTGCTTGGAAAGTACTTCTAGCAAAACAATAATTATGGAAGTTACCGGTAAAATTAAAGTGATTAATGCTGAGCAACAAGTGAGTGCTAGCTTTAGAAAAAGAGAATTAGTTGTGGCTACAGAAGAACAATATCCGCAGTTTATCAGCATCAATTTTGTACAAGACAAATGTGATTTATTAAACAACTATCAGGCAGGAGAAGCGGTTAAAGTTGCCATAAACCTTAGAGGAAGAGAATGGGTAAATCCGCAAGGTGAAACAAAATACTTCAACGATATTCAAGGTTGGAGGATTGAAAAATTGCAAGTAGAAATTCCTGCTGCAGGAATGCCCGCTATGCCCGCTTCCGAAGCATTTGCACCAGCTACTAATTTTAATGAAGAAGAACACGACGATTTGCCATTCTAATTCAACAGTAAAGCTTATTATAGTAGCCAGAAACCAGAATTTGATTCTTGTTTCTGGCTTTTTTACTAAATACTATTTATTAATTCTACTTTTTTAATAATTATTAACTAATGCATTTTTTAACTAAAGACTTATATTTTCCGCCTGTTGAAGAAGCTTCTTATGAAGGAGTTTTGGCAGTGGGAGGTGATTTGTCTGTTGATCGATTACTGCTCGCTTATCGTAACGGGATTTTTCCTTGGTTTAATATAGACGAGCCTATACTATGGTGGGCACCTTCAGAACGTATGGTTGTAGTTCCTATGATTTATAAAATCCCAAGGAGTATGCGTAATGTTCTTAATCAAAATAAATTTGAAGTTACTTTTAATAAAGCTTTTAACGAGGTTATCCTTCATTGCCAACAAATTAAGCGAACAGGTCAAGAAGGTACCTGGATAACTAATGATATTGTATCTTCCTACACAAAGTTACATGAATTGGGATTTGCAAAATCTGTTGAGGTATGGCAAAATGATCTGCTAGTTGGTGGTTTGTACGGTGTTGACTTAGGTCATGTGTTTTGTGGTGAAAGTATGTTTTCCAAAGTATCAAATGCAAGTAAAGTAGCCTTTATAGCACTTATAACGCATTTAAAAGAGCATCAATATAAATTACTAGACTGTCAATTACATAATCATCATTTGGAAAGTCTGGGAGCCTTTGAGATATCAAGAGACACTTTTATGTTAGTGTTAAAAAGTTAATATTTGATATCAATGTTGGCGTAAAATATATCTCAAGCGCTATTTACTAATTCTCCTCCAACAACTTTCTATATGGTCATTTACCATTCCGGTTGCTTGCATATGAGCATAAATTACCGTAGAACCAACAAACTTGAATCCCCTTTTTTTCAAATCTTTACTAATTGAATCTGAGAGTGGTGTTGTTACTGGAATTTCGCTTAATTTTTTAAAGTTGTTGTCAAAGGGCATACCATCAGTAAACTTCCAAATGTAATTTGAAAAACTTCCAAATTCTTCTTGTACTTTTATAAAAGCAATAGCATTGGCAATAGTACCGCGAATCTTCAATTGATTTCTAATAATGCCTGCATTTTGCATTAATTCTTGAACTTTTTTTTCGTCAAATTTTGCCACTTTTTGATAATTAAACTTTGCAAAGGCTTTTCTAAAATTATCACGCTTTTTAAGTATGGTATACCAACTTAATCCTGCTTGAAAGGTTTCTAAAACTAAAAATTCAAAGAGTTTGTCATCCTCAAATACAGGATTACCCCATTCATTGTCATGATAGTTACGGTATAAATCGTCTTTCTCGCACCAAGCACAGCGTATTTTTGTTTCCATAATTATTTTAAGGATGTATGTATTTTTCAATTAATGAATGACCTAAATATATCAAAGGGGTTAAACAGATGGCAATAATCAATTTTACAAAATATCCAGTAAATGCAGAAAGAATAAAGGTAGGCGTATCCATTTTGCCTGTGGCCCAAAATGCAATTCCTAATACAATGAAACTGTCAAATAATTGTGAAATAACGGTAGATCCCGTACTTCTTAACCATATCATTTTATCACCAGTTTTGTTTTTTACAAAATGAAAGATGCTAACATCAATTAATTGCGAAACTAAAAAGGCGGTAATGCTTCCAACAATAATCCACATGCTTTGTCCAAAAACTCCATTAAATTGAGAATCAGAAACTAAGTTTGCACCATTAACAGCAGGTATTTGCATACCAATAAAAAGCAATACAAATGTATAGGCAATCAAACTAGCTGTAATTAGGGATAGTTTTCTAACTCCTTTTTCGCCAAAATATTCATTAATTAAATCGGTACTAACAAAAACAATTGGCCAAGGTAATATTCCCAAACTCATTACAGCAGAACCCACGTGAATGAGTTTTCCTCCAATAAGTTCAGCAACAACGGCATTCGTAATAAATATTCCGGCTAGTACTACATAAACAGTATCTTTTTTTGATTGAAACATAAGTAATAAGCTAAAAATTTTATTTTGGAATTATTCAAAGATAAAAAATTGAAGTATATGAATCTAAGGCACAAGACTTTCTTTCATAAAAAAACCCCGTTAGAAACGAGGTTTTAATTAGTATATATAAATTAATTAATTTTTAACTAATCTAACAGAGTATCCTGTTTTTTTGCTGATAGGAGCAGAAGACAGGTTTTTGGTATTGCTAACTAATCCAGAACACCAACCGTTAACCGTGTTGTACTCATCAGAACACCACCAGTTTCCTGAAGCACCTATTGCACTAAAAGCCCCGGTAGTTGAACAATTTCCTCCAGGCAATGCAGTCATACCAGTCGAATTAGTTGCCCCCGTGTTTGGTGTTTGCCAATGAGTAGTACCAGCTTCTTTGATAAATCCTCCTGCGTTACTTGAACCTCCTAAGAATTCGCCTAAAGCGGTCCAATCAGCAGTGGTTGATACATGCCATCCTGTAGGTGCTATTTTTTTTCTTAAAGAAGCATCTGTTTTAGAAGCATCATTCCATATACCGGCAATTGCGTACCAATTGTATAACTTTCCATAAGTAATACCATTGCTTGTTTGAAAACTATAATAACACCATGCGCCTGTAGTTAATGAAGCCCAAGCTGTTGCATTTTGAGCTTGAGGTATAATAGTGCCATCGCTATAAGTAGTCACATTTAAATTTGTAGAAGTCCATTCTTGATTATTAATAAGAACAGAAGTATAATGAGAACCATCAAATGCTGTTACACCAGTTCCAACACTATACAACAAAGGACTTGTTGTAAAAGTGAATTCTTCACCATATGATGTACCTTGTAAATTAGTAGCATAGGCTCTCAAATAATAAGTTGTGCTTGGTAATAAATTTGTTACGTCGCTAGTAAATGTTCCTGAGTTTGCACCATTTATGGTTATACCGGCACTACTAATGGTAGGAGTTGGAGAAGTACTCCAGACTACACCACGGCTACTTACAGAAGTTGCACCTATATTTGTTACAATTCCACCAGATATAGCAGTATTAGTTGTTATTTCAGTTACTTCATTTGTAACTACAACTGGCAAATCGTCAGGGTTAATTGGCGTAGTAAATGTAACTTGATTGCCGTAAGCAGTACCGTATAAGTTTGTTGCATAGGCACGTAAATAATAGGTTGTGTTAGATTCTAAATCTAATGCAGTACTATCAAAACTACCCGTTCCTGTTCCGTCATTTGTTTTGCTGTTTAAAGATATTGTAGGGTTTGGATGAACGTCCCAAACAACACCTCTAGCAGTAATTGGCGATCCACCATCTGCCGTTATATTTCCTCCAGATATTGCAGAGTTTAATGTGATATCAATCACATCATATGTTGTTAAAGTTCCCATAGTAGGGGGAACAACAACGTCCACAGGATCGCTATTGCTAGTGGTACTACAATTTGAAAAAGTGATTAGGATTACTAATAGTACTAATGATTTAATGTATTTCATAAACAACATTTTTTTGTTAAAGTGTACGTTCGCCCTCGCTTAAGCTACATCATCTGTAGGTCAAAAAAGAATGGAAACAAAAATATAAAAATAATTCATTAAACGATGGATTGTTTAAATAAAAGAAGTTACCGGATTTCATAATTAATATTGATTATACAATGGAAACCAGATTTTATTTGACGTTTAAAAATGTTTTTTTGTTTACATTTGAGCAAATACTATATAAATAATGAAAAAAATAATTTTAACCTTGCTTATGAGTGCTCCGTTACTAACAGTGAATGCGCAAACCAATTCGAATGCTTTTTTAAACAATTGGAGTGGGCCTTATGGAGGTGTTCCTGCTTTTACCGATTATAAACTACAAGATTTAAAATCTGCTATTGATGCTGCCATTCTGGAGAAATTAAATGAAATCAATGTTATTGCCAATAATCCTAAACCGGCCACTTTTGAAAATACCATGGTGGCTTTAGAAAAGAGCGGAAAAAAGCTAACTCAAATTTATGCTGTTTTCGGTATCTACAGCTCCAATATGAATAGTTCGGAATTTGGGCCTATTGAGACCGAAATGACGCCTAAGTTTTCGGAGTTGTCCAACAAGATTTACCAAAATGAAAAATTATTTGCTCGTATTGCCGCAGTGTATAATTCACCTGCCAAAAGCAAACTAACAGTTGAGCAACAGCGTTTAGCTTGGTATTACTATTCTAATTTTGTTAGAGAAGGAGCCAAAGCCGATGCAAAAAGTAAAAAAAGAATAGGTGAAATCAATCAAGAGCTTGCTGGACTTTTTACTAAATTCAGTCAAAACCTTCTAGACGAAGAACAAGAATCTATAGGATTTACCCAATTAAATGAAATGGAAGGCCTGCCAAAAGATTTGATCGATGCTTACCAGTCAAAATCAAAGGAGTTAGAACGCAATGATTTAGGGACAGTTTCCAATACTCGCTCATCAGTGGAGCCATTCTTGACCTATTCAAGTGTTAGATCATTGCGACAGGCGGTTTGGGAAATGTTTGTTAAAAGGGGGGATAACGACAATTCTTTTAACAATAATGCCGTTGCTGTTCAAATACTAAAATTACGTGCCGAAAAAGCCAAACTTTTAGGATTTAAAACCTTTGCTGACTGGAGTTTGTCAAATACAATGGCACAAAAACCTGAGAAAACATTGGATTTGATGATGTCAGTTTGGAGCCCAGCTTTAGAGAAAGTGCACCAAGATGTAGCAGAAATGCAAAAATTAGTGGATGCTGAAGGTGGTAATTTCAGAATTGAACCATGGGATTACCGTTATTATGCAGAAAAGGTTAGAAAAGCAAAATATGATTTAGACGAAAATGATGTTAAACCGTACCTGCAATTAGAAAAGTTGCGCGAAGGAATGTTTTGGGTAGCTGGCGAATTATTTCATTTGAGTTTCAAACAAGTCTATAATGTACCAGTATACCATCCAGATGTGCATGTGTTTGAAGTTTCTAACAATGATAGTGGAAAAGTTGTTGGAGTATGGTATTTTGATCCTTATGCTCGTGTAGGAAAACGATCAGGCGCATGGATGAGTGCTTACAGAGAGCAAAGTCGTGTTAATGGTGATGTGATTACGATAGTTTCAAATAATTGTAATTTCATTAAAGGTAAAGAGGGAGACCCAATATTGATTTCTTGGGAAGATGCAAGTACTTTATTTCATGAGTTTGGGCATGCTTTACATGGCTTAAATTCTAACGTAACTTATCCAAGTTTGTCCGGAACTAATACACCTCGTGACTATGTTGAGTTTCCTTCCCAAATTATGGAAAGATGGTTAGCCACTCCCGAAGTATTAAATCAATTTGCGATACATTATCAAACTGGAAAATCAATGCCTTTGGCATTAGTTGATAGAATAAAAAAGGCAGGTTCTTTTAACGAAGGGTTTTCTACAGTGGAAACTATTGCAAGCTCTTTAGTTGATATGAAGTTGCATTTATTGGAAAATCCAGATCTTGATCCTAAGGAGTATGAGAAAAAAACGTTGGCAGAATTGAATATGCCACACGAAATTGTGATGCGACACCGTATTCCTCAATTCGGTCATATCTTTTCAAGTGATGAATATGCAGCAGGCTATTATGGGTATTTGTGGGCCGACGTAATCAGTGCTGATGCTACAGAAGCCTTCACCGAAGGTAAAGGAATGTATGACAAAGACGTGGCTAAGCGTTTGTATGATAATGTCTTCAGTATCGGCAATACCATTGATCCAGAAATCGCTTATAAACGGTTTAGAGGAAGGGCTGTAAAAACCGATGCCTTAATGAGAGCAAGAAATTTCCCGAAAGGGAAGAAATAAACTACAGGACCCGATTCATAACGAGTCGGGTTTTTGTTTGTCAAGCCATAGTTGTGGTTAGCCCTTGCCGTAGCAATTTATATTTACTGCCGGCAGGCAGTTCTTACAGCGGGATTAGAAGTGAGAAGAATACAAAGCGTTTTGCTTCTAAATCGAATTCTAATTAAGTGAAGCAAAATAAAAAAACCTCGATTCATATTTGAATCGAGGTTTTTTTATTTTGAATTAATAATTTTAATTCATTGGATTATCCCAAAGTAACTCTTTTGAAACCGGTAATTTCAACGTTGAAACCTTTAACATAATCACCTACTTTTTTACTATCATCTTTGATGAAGTTTTGATCCAATAAAGCTTTCTCTTGGTCTAAAGTAGTGTTGTCAGAGATGAAGCGTTGTACTTTTCCGGGAACAATTTTGTCCCAAATTTGTTCGGGCTTGCCTTCCGCTTTTAATTCTGCTTTAGCATTTTCTTCCGCTTGTTTTAAAACTTCTTCAGTTAATTGAGAAAAAGATATATACTTAGGAACATTTTTCAAAGTTTTACCTAAACGTTTTGCTTCTTCATTTTCTTTTTCGATTACAGCAATACGAGCAGCAAGTTCAGAAGCAACAAAAGCAGGATCAAAATCTTTGTAAGATAATGTATCAGCTCCCATGGAAGCCACTTGCATTGAAATGTCTTTGGTTAAAACTTCAGCGCTTTCAATTGGAGAAGAAATGGCGGTCAAGGCAGCAATTTTGTTCACGTGTACATAAGAGCCTACGTAAGCGCCTTCTAAAATTTCAAAACCACCGATTTCGATTTTCTCTCCGATTACTCCGGTTTGCTCGATTAATTTTTCAGCTACAGTGATTCCGTTGAAATCGGAAGCTAAGAATTCTTCTTTAGAAGAGAAGTTGATTGCTTTTTCAACCAATTCTTTAGCTAACGTTACAAAAGCTTCATTTTTACCTACGAAATCTGTTTCGCAGTTTAAAGTGATGATTGCTCCTTTAGTGTTGTCAGCATTAATAAAAGAAACAGCTGCTCCTTCAGAAGACTCACGGTCAGAACGGTTAGCAGCCACTTTTTGTCCTTTTTCTCTAAGAATTTGTATGGCTTTATCGAAATCTCCTTCCGCTTCAACTAAAGCTTTTTTACAGTCCATCATTCCGGCACCTGTAGTTTGTCTTAATTTATTTACGTCTGCAGCAGTAATTGTGATTGTTGACATAATATTTTATAATTTAAAAGTTTTTTAAAAGTAAATTACGAATTAGGAATTTTAAATTACGAGTCAAAACAATTCGTAATTCGTAATTCATAATTCGTAATTATTTTATTTATTCTTCAGATTTAGATTCTGTAGCTTCTACTTCAGGAACTGCTTCAACAGCTGGCGCTTCAACCGCAGCAACTACTTCAACAGTTTCTTCAGCGTCAACTTCAGGAGTAGCATCAGATGTTCTGTTTGCTAATCCGTCTTTAACAGCGTCTGTTACTAAAGATAAAATTTTATCAATTGATTTAGAAGCATCATCATTGGAAGGTATAACGTAATCTACTTCACGTGGATCAGAGTTAGTATCAACCATTGCGAAAACTGGAATGTTTAATTTTTGTGCTTCTTTTATTGCAATGTGTTCAGCTTTGATATCTACTACGAATAAGGCAGCAGGTAATCTTGACATATCTGCGATAGAACCTAAGTTCTTCTCTAATTTTGCACGAAGACGATCAACTTGTAATCTTTCTTTTTTAGACAAAGTCATGAAAGTCCCATCTTTTTTCATTTTATCAATAGAAGCCATTTTTTTAACGGCTTTACGGATAGTAACGAAATTGGTTAACATACCACCTGGCCATCTTTCAGTGATGTAAGGCATGTTACAAGCTAATGCTTTTTCAGATACAATATCTTTTGCTTGTTTTTTGGTAGCTACGAAAAGTATTTTTCTACCTGATGCAGCGATTTTTTTCAAAGCTTCATTAGCTTCTTCAATTTTGGCTGCAGTTTTATATAGATTGATAATGTGAATTCCATTACGTTCCATATAGATGTAAGGGGCCATATTTGGATCCCACTTGCGAGTCATGTGTCCAAAGTGAACACCTGCTTCTAATAAATCTTTAACTTCAATTTTGTTTGCCATTGTGTAATAGTTTACGTTCCGTGATTAGCAATTTCCAAGTAGTTACTTGCGTTAGTCTTGAAAATTTAGATGCTAAACTAATTCCCTTTTTACAAGGAATATCGACAACTTTGTTTTTAATTTCAATATTAAATGAACGAATATTCGATTAACGTTTAGAGAATTGGAATCTCTTACGCGCTTTTTTCTGACCGAATTTTTTACGTTCTACCATTCTAGGATCTCTTGTTAGTAATCCTTCAGGTTTTAGGATAGCTCTGTTTTCAGCTTCCACTTCACACATAGCTCTTGCAATTGCCATTCTCACAGCTTCAGCTTGGCCAGTTGAACCACCACCGTATACATTTACTTTTACATCAAAGTTAGTTGCGTTCTCCGTCATAGACATTGGTTGCATAACTTTGTATTGTAAAGTAGCTGTAGGGAAGTAGTTTTCAAATTCTCTTTTGTTTACGGTAATTTTTCCTGTTCCTTCTGAAACATAAACACGTGCAACAGCACATTTTCTTCTACCGATTTTGTGAATAACTCCCATTACTTTAAGTCGTTAAGGTTAACGGTTTTTGGTTGTTGAGCTCCATGTTTGTGCTCAGAACCAACATTTACATTTAAATTTCGGAATAATTCAGCACCTAATTTGTTTTTAGGTAACATTCCTTTTACAGCCTTTTCCACTAATAATGCAGGGTTTTTTTGTTGCATTACTTTAGCAGTCAAGCTTCTTTGTCCTCCTGGGTAACCTGTGTGTCTGATGTACGTTTTGTCATCCAACTTGTTACCAGTTAGGTTGATTTTTTCCGCGTTGATAACAATAACGTTATCTCCACAATCAACGTGCGGTGTATAACTTGGTTTATATTTACCTCTTAAAAGCATCGCTACTTTTGAAGCAAAACGACCTAAGTTATGACCTTCAGCATCTACAACAATCCACTGCTTATCTGCATTGGCCTTGTTCACTGAAACTGTCTTGTAGCTTAATGTGTTCACAATAATTTATTTTAATTAAACATTCCATCCCCAATAAAGGGGTTGCAAAAGTACAATTATTTATCATAAAAGCAAATAGCATTTTTTAAATATTTTACTACTGCTCAATATTTTACATAAATTCCTATTATTGAATGGGTTTAACAAGTGATTATCACTCCCAATGTTTGTTAAAAACTCGATCTATTATTGATAATAAACTAGTAACTTTAGTTCTTTTGTAAGGCGAGGCAGATATTTTTTTTCTATTTTTACACTTTAACCGAAAAAAAAATGAAATCGAAAGCCACATTAAAACAAATTGCAAAAGAGTTAGGAGTTTCTGTTTCCACAGTTTCCAAAGCGTTAAATGGAAGCCCTGAAATAAGTGAACCTACAAAACAACGTGTTCAGGAATATGCTAAATTAAAGAACTATAAGCCTAATGTAATTGGTTTAAACTTAAAAAATAGAAGAACCAAAACAATTGGTGTCATTATTCCTAATATTTTAAATTCTTTTTTTGCTAAAGTTTTTAGTGGAATTGAAAAAGTAGCGGATGAAAAAGGTTATAAAGTAATTACTTGTATCTCAAATGAATCTCTAGAAAAAGAAATAAACGCTTTAGAAATGTTAAGTAACGGAACAATTGATGGATTCATCCTTTCCATTGCAGAAGAATCGCAGAAACTTCAAAAATTTGATCATTTTACTACAATTATTAATGAAGGCACTCCAATTGTGATGTTTGACAGAATTGCTGATGAAGTAAATTGTGACAAAGTTATTGTTGATGATTTTGAATCAGCAGTTAATGCAGCCACACATTTAATCAAAACAGGATGTAAAAAAATTGCTTTGCTTTCTGCGATAGATAATTTAAGTGTTGGTAAATTAAGAGCCCAGGGATTTTATAAGGCAATGGAAGCAAATGGACTAAGAATAGATGATAACTTGGTAATATTAACTAATAATAATGAGGAGTTCAACGCTAAAATTGGTGGCTTTTTTATTAAAAACAAACCTGATGGTGTTTTTGCAGTTGATGAGCATGCCTCAGTTACTGCTATGAAATTAGGAATTCAAAATGGATATAAAATACCTCAAGAACTTTCAATTATTGGTTTTGCAGATGGAGTTTGGTCCCGAAGAATGACACCAAGCATGTCAACAGTCAGTCAGCATGGACCTGAAATCGGAGAAGTTGCAGCTCAATTACTTATTGATAAATTAGAAAGTACTGAAGAAACATTAACGTTCACTACAACAACTATTAAAACTGAATTGCGTCAACGCGATTCTACTAAAAAAATATAAAAGCCATTAAAATTGTTAGACAAATCCGTTATTGTTTACCTTATGTCTACTTAGTTTCTTGTTAAATTTTAATGCTTAAATATACTTTTGTTATTTATATCCAATATGAAGCAAATACTAATCTATTTTCTATTCCTTTTTACAATAAATAAAACGAGCTGCCAAGAAATTCTTGACGGTTTTACAGTGGCAAGAAATGGAACTATAGTTCAAGCTCAACAGCTTTTAAAACAGAACCCTAATGGGTTTAATATAATTAATGCGGAAGGGTTTTCTCCCTTGATTATAGCATGTTATCGAGGAAATGTAGAGGTAGCAAAATTTCTAATAGAGTTAGGTTGTAATATAAATCAAAAAAGCAATATGGGTACACCTTTGATGGCTGCAGTTGTTAAAGGCAATGCTGAAATAATACAGTATTTAATATTGAAAAATGCCGATGTGAATATTTCTGATGTTAATGGAACAACAGCACTCATTTATGCAGTTCAATTCAATAATATTGATGTTGTAAAAATACTTATTAAACAAAATGCAGATAAGAACCATAAAGACAATCAAGGAAAAACTGCTTTTGAATATGCTGTTTTTGCCGGAAATGAAGATATTATTAACGTACTAAAATAAAAAACTATGAAAAAACTATTATTTACCGCTCTGTTTTTGAGTGTTGGATTATTTTCTTTTGCTCAATTTACTACTGGTGTTATATCTTTAACGGGATCTACTAGAACAATAAAAATAGACACAGACGCATCGACTGTTACTATGACCCTAACTGGTGATAGTACTCATTGGCTAGGAATTGGATTTAATGGATTTTCTATGTCTGAAGTTACAGATATGTTTATTTGGAATAGTACTTCTAATAGAGATTATGTTGCTCCAGGAGGACATTTTCAGCCCTCTCCAGATGCAAGCGGTTCACAAAGCTGGACAATAGTTTCTGATAATGTTAGTGGAGGAACTAGAACAGTTGTAGCTACAAGACCACTAGTTTCAGCCGGTGATTATACTTTTTTAAACAATAACTCATCAATTAATATAATTTTTTCAGAAGGTTCATCTACAACCTTAGGATATCATGGTAATAATCCACATGCACCGCAAACTTTAACTAGATCTGCATTAGGTACTGAGGATTTTTCATTGAATGCATCATTAATTTATCCGAATCCTTCAAATGGTAATTTTTCAATAATTTCTAAATCGAGAGTAGAACAAATATCAATTTACACTTTATCTGGTGAATTTGTTAAAACAATAAAAGCAGGTAGTGAAAATTTGGGACAAATAAATGTTGAAGGTTTATCGGTAGGAGTTTATCTGGTAGAATTGAAAGGAGCTAATCAAAATGCTTGGAAAAAAGTTATTGTAGAATAATATAAGTAGCATGTAATAAAACAAAAAAGGCAACGATCTCCGTTGCCTTTTTTGTTTTATTAATGTGCTTCAAGCCAATCTTTGCCTATTCCCAATTCTACGACTAATGGTACTTCAAGTCTAAAAGCATTTTCCATTTCATGTTTTATCATGATTTTTATTCTATCAATTTCAGAATTATGTACATCAAATACAAGCTCATCATGAACTTGAAGCAACATTTTTGATTTCCATTTTTCTACTAATAATCTGTGGTGAATATTAATCATTGCAATTTTAATAATATCGGCCGCACTTCCTTGAATGGGTGCGTTAACAGCATTTCGTTCGGCTCCCCCGCGCACTATCGCATTAGCAGAATTTATGTCTTTTAAATATCTTCTTCTTCCTAGTACAGTTTGTACATAACCATTTTCTCTGGCAAAATCAACTTGATCTGACATATATGATTTAAGTTTCGGATAAGTTTTATAATAAGCATCGATCAATGCGGCGCTTTCAGAACGTGACATAGAAGTTTGGTTACTCAACCCAAAGGCAGAAACCCCATATATAATCCCGAAGTTAACCGTTTTAGCATTACTTCTTTGTTCTTTTGTAACTTCTTCTAATGCAACATTAAATACTTTTGCAGCAGTGCTTTTATGAATATCTTCATTATTTTGAAATGCTTTGATCATGTTTTCTTCACCCGATAAAGCTGCAATAATTCGTAATTCAATCTGAGAATAATCAGCAGAAAGCAAACTGTAATTTTCATCACGGGCAATAAATGCTTTTCTTATTAATCTACCTCTCTCTGTACGAATCGGAATGTTTTGCAAATTCGGATTGTTAGAACTCAATCGGCCAGTTGCGGCAACGGTCTGCATATAATCAGTATGCACTCGTTCTGTTTTAAAATCGACTTGATTTGGAAGAGCATCTATATATGTACTTTGAAGTTTTACCATCTGCCGCCAATCTAATATGTCTTTCACAATTTGATGTTCGTTAGCCAAATAACTCAAAACTTCTTCACCGGTAGCATATTGCCCGGTTTTTGTTTTCTTTTGTTTAGCCCCTCCTATTTTAAGCTTATCAAACAAAATATCCCCTAATTGTTTAGGCGAAGCTAAGTTGAATTTTTCTCCGGCTGTCTCATATATTTTTTGTTCAAACTCTTTAATTTCTTTTTGCATATCTACAGACATAGATTTAAGAAAATCTACATCCAAACGAATACCCTCAGTCTCCATTGCAGCTAGGACTGGGATTAATGGTATCTCAATTTCATCAAATAGTTTTTTGGTTTCGGCCTTGTCTAAAATCGGACTAAAAACATCTTTCAATTGTAAAGTAACATCAGCATCTTCAGCAGCATATTCTTTAATAGCTTCAATTGGGACATCTCGCATAGAGAGTTGGTTTTTGCCTTTTTTTCCAATCAATTTTTCGATAGGTTTCGGTGAATATTTTAAATAAGTTTCACTTAAAACATCCATATTATGACGCATGTCCGGATTAATAAGGTAGTGAGCAATCATAGTGTCAAATAATTTTCCTTTCACTTGAATACCGTAGTTAGATAGAATCTTTAAATCATATTTGATGTTTTGTCCAATTTTTTCAATGGTTTCACTTTCAAAGAATGGTTTGAATTTGTCAGCTAATACCTGTGCTTCTTCATGGTTTTCCGAAAATGGAACGTAGAAAGCTTTTCCTTTTTCATAGGAGAAAGACATACCTACTAACTCGGCATGAAGTGTGTTAATTCCAGTAGTTTCAGTATCAAAGCAAACCGAAGTTTGGTTCATTAGATTTTGCAAGAATAATTTTGTGGGTAACTCACCCTCTACTATTTGATAATGATGTTCAGCAGTTTCTAAAGTGGCATAATTGGCATTTTGTTTGGGCTCTTCATTGTTATCATCCGAAAAGCCAAACAAATCAAATTGATCTTGATTGGTTTTCTTACTAGAAGCTTTTTTAGTCGAATGGAACTCTGTTATTTGATTATCAGTACTATTGCTGTCAATTTCATCATATTCTTTTCCTGAACCAAATAACTTATCAAACTGTGTCTTCATTTGGCGGAATTCCAATTCTTGGAATAAAGCATCGGTTTTCTCTACATCGGGTTTGGATAATTCAAAGTCAGTAGCGTCAAAAGTGACAGGGCAGTCTAGTAATATTCGAGCTAGTTTTTTTGACATAATCCCTAGCTCAGCATTAGATTCTATTTTTCCTTTCAACGCACCTTTCAACTTTTCAGTATTGGCCAATAAATTTTCCATTGAACCAAATTCTTTCAATAGTTTTTTTGCAGTTACTTCACCAACCCCCGGTAGCCCGGGGATATTGTCGGCAGAATCTCCCATCATTCCAAGGAAATCAATTACCTGCAAAGGGTCTTCGATTTCGAATTTGGCTAAGACTTCGGGAACTCCCCAAATCTCAATATCATTACCCATTCGGGCAGGCTTATACATGAAAATATTTTCAGAAACCAATTGTGCAAAATCCTTATCAGGTGTTACCATGAAAACCTGATAACCTTCTCTTTCCGCTTGTTTTGCCAAGGTTCCAATCAAATCATCGGCTTCAAAACCGGCTTTTTCCATAATTGGAATGTGCATGGCTTTTAATAATTCTTGGATATAAGGTACAGCAATTTTAATTGCTTCGGGTGTTTCGTCACGATGTGCTTTGTATTCTTTGTACATCTCATATCGATAATCACTTCCTCCTTTGTCAAAAGCTACCGCTAAATGATCGGGCTTTTCACGTTTAATAACATCCATTAACGAATTCATAAATCCCATTATTGCGGAAGTGTCCATACCTTTGGAATTGATTCGAGGGTTTTTGATAAAAGCATAATAACCTCGAAAAATTAAAGCGTAGGCATCTAAAAGGAAAAGACGTTTTTGTGACATAAAATCAATTTATTTATTGCAGGTAAAAATAAGAATTTGAATTGGCAAATACCTACTAGCAATTTAAACTTTTTTAATAGCTTCTTCATTTTAACTTCATTTACCAACAGTAGATTTGTACTTAATTAAACAGTGCGTTGTTTAATTGGTTTTTTAGAGTGTTAATTGCAAGGAGTCGGCAAAGAAATTTGCCGACTTTTTGATTACATTTACTAAGTGTTTATATTCTAACTGTATGAATGTATTAATTGTAGAAGATTATCAGGAATTAGCCAATGAAATCGTTGATTTTTTATCCAATAACGGTTATTTATGCAAATGGGTTTCTAATAAATCATTAGCTATGGAAGAAATTAATGTTAATGAATATGATGTAATGTTGCTCGATTTAGGTTTGCCTGATGGTGATGGATTTGAAGTTTTAAAACATATTCGTAAAAAGCAATCAAAAACAGCCGTAATTGTAATCACTGCACGTGGAGAATTGAATGATAAAATTGACGGTCTTCAGCTAGGTGCCGATGATTATTTAACAAAACCCTTCGCCCTAACAGAACTTGGAGCTAGGTTATTTGCAGTAATCCGAAGAACCCACGGTTTAACTTCTAATGAAATCGATATTCATAGCTTCAAAATTCAACTGCAGGATTACCGAGTAACATTTCAAGATGAAATGATTAATCTAACTAAAAAAGAATTCGACATTTTCCAATACTTAGTATTAAATAAAAATCGTGTCATTACACGACTGCAATTAACAGAACACATTTGGGGTGATATTTTGGAATTAAATTCAGATTCAAATTTCATTGATGTCCATGTTCGAAATCTAAGAAAGAAACTCGAAAAATACGCCAAAATTGATTGGTTTGAAACTGTTAGAAATGTGGGGTATCGAGTTAATATATAATCATGAGAATAAAACATCAACTTACCATATTCAATGCTTTAACTCGTTTTTTAATCATATTAGCAATATGGTTATCTCTTCCCATTTTAATTGAGAAAGTAGTGTTTAAGCGCATCGATAAAACGCTGTTGGAAAAGAAAGAAAAGTTTATTGAACATCTAGATAAAAGGGAAATTAATGACTTCTTAACTCGAAATGATGCTACTGAAACTTTTGCCAGTTTTTCGACCTTACACAATGAATTCCTCCAATTATATCAATCTAAGAAATCAACAAATAATTCTCAGTCATTCTTTAAAGATGAACCACGTGTAATAGAAGGTGAACGAAGTGACTATCGAGTATTATATTATGATTTTAAGTATGAAAATACCAATTATAAATTAGAATTAGGCAGTAGTTTAAGTGAAATTAAAGAACTAACCTTTGTAATTCGAGTTTTCATTTTGATTGTGCTAAGTATTGTTATCTGTTTCAGTTTTTTAGTAGATGCGTTTTTTATTGAATTTTTGTTAAAACCTTTTCATCAAATCATTAACCAAAAGATACGACATGTAAACGAACCTGAAAAGTTCAACTATACCTCAATAAAATCAACTTCTACAGACTTTCAGGAATTGGATGAGGTATTAAATCAAATGATGAAACGTATTCAGGATTTGTTCAGCATAGAAAAGCAATTTATTGCCAATGTATCTCATGAATTACTATCGCCCATTTCGTTGCTCAAGAATCGGTTTGAAAATTTAATACAAAATGAATCACTTAACGAAGAAGCTATCAATAAAATAGTAAGTTCATTAAAGACGCTAGATTTACTAAAAAAAATAATAAACAATCTACTATTGATTTCCAGAATTGATAATAACCAATACATCACAGATGAAATAATCGATTGCACGCTGCTTTTAAAAGAAATAGAGGAAGAACTAGAAGATAGATTACAGGAAAAGCAAATCAATTTTAAATTAGAAATAAGTAGTAAAAACCTTTTTGCCGGAAATAAAACCTTGCTTCATATTATGTTCTATAATGTAATAGTCAACGCGATTAAATTTACTGAAACAAGGGGAAACATAACCATTACAGATTCAAAATCAAATACTAATTATGGCATACATATTAGTGATGACGGTTGTGGAATGGATAAAGAGCAACTTTCTAATATTTTCAATCGATTTACTCGTCTCAATTTTCAAAAGGAGGGACAAGGTTTAGGATTAGCTATAGTTAAAAGTATTGCAAATTTTCATCAAATCGAAATACTAGTAGATTCCGTGCAGAATAAGGGCAGTGACTTTTTATTTGTATTCCCAAAAAACAAGAAATTATAATTAAATGTTAAAGTTGTGATTGTCGATAAATCTTCATTTCATCTTCATTTAGCAGTCGTAGGTTTGTCCTATAAATAATTCATTTAATTCTATAATTTAAAATTTTAAACATCATGAAAAAAGTATTAATGTTAGCCGCTCTAGTTTTAGGAACAACTGTAATGGTAAATGCTCAAACTGCACCTGCAAAAGCTGCACCTGCAAAAGAAGTAAAAGCTACTAAAAAAGCTAAAAAAGAGAAAAAAGTAGAAGCTGCTCCTGCTGCTCCTGCAAAAAAATAACAATCCGTTCTTTGTAAAAAAGGAAGTCAAGCAAAATGTTATTTTGTAAAGGCCAACAAAGTAGTTTGTTGGCCTTTTTATGTTTCATCTAAAGTTAAATTATTCTAAAAACAAAAAATGAATTCTACTTTCTTTGTTAATTTGTACAAAAAACAATGATTCTTCGCTGGCTGATTGTAATAGTGATTGTCGCTATTATTGAATTCTATTCTTTTCAAGCTTTTAAAACCATAACCAAAGTTAAATGGATTTTGACTGCTTATCAGCTAATTTCCCTAGTTGTAATAGTTTTTGTTGCCTATCAATTTACACAGTTCGATCGTAGTGTAGGACAAACTAAGATGACAATGATTACTTTAGGGGTATTGTTGTTAGTGTTAATTCCTAAATTAATATTATCTTTCTTCATGTTTCTGGAAGATGTTTTTAGAGTATTCTATGGAAGTGTTACACATTTTGTTGGTGAAAATGATAAAGAAACATTCTTGCCCGAAAGGCGTAAATTTTTTAGTCAATTAGCCCTTGGTTTTGCGGCTATTCCATTTTTAGGGTTAGTTTATGGAATGACTAAAGGAAAATACAACTATAAGGTCATTCGCCAGACACTTTTTTTCCCCGATTTACCCGATGCTTTTGATGGATTTACCATTACCCAAATATCAGACGTTCACAGTGGTAGCTTTGATAATCCCGAAAAGATTAACTATGCTATCGATTTGGTTAATCAACAAAAAACCGATATGATTTTGTTTACTGGTGACATTGTCAATACGCACGCCAAGGAAATGTATCCTTGGATAGAAACTTTTAATCGAATAGAAGATCATAAATTTGGAAAATACTCAGTATTGGGGAATCATGATTACGGTGAATATGTAACATGGCCAAATCAAAATGCAAAAGATGAAAACTTTCACGAGATTAAAAATTTATACGGACAAATTGGATTCAAGTTATTACTAAATGAAAATGTAAAAATTAAAAAGGGTAATGACGAAATTGCGTTAGTAGGAGTTGAGAACTGGGGACATAATTTCAAACAGGCAGGAGACATAAATAAAGCCGCTGAGGGATTGAATGCTGAAGATTTTAAGATTCTAATGAGCCATGACCCAAGTCATTGGGAATACGAAGTGAAAAAGCATCCAAAGAACTTCCAATTAACGTTGTCAGGGCACACTCACGGTTTCCAATTCGGTATAGAAATACCCGGTGTTTTTAAATGGAGTCCAGTGCAATATATATACAAACAATGGGCGGGTTTATATCGAGAATTCGGTAGATATGTTTATGTAAACCGAGGCTTTGGCTTCCATGCTTATCCAGGACGCGTAGGCATCTGGCCCGAAATAACCGTTTTTGAACTAAAAAAAGGGAATAGTGTAGCATAATTAGTTAAAAATGCTACATTTGTGGTTTAATGTTACTTTTTAATCGATTAAAGAAAGTAAAAACGTTTTGGTTTTATGTCAAAATTTGGAGAATTAATCAATGCTCAAGTACCTGTGTTAATTGACTTTTACACAGAGTGGAACGAATCTTCTGTTTCCATGCACCCTGTTATCAGAGATGTAGCTGCTGCATTAGGAGACAGAGCTAAAGTTATCAAAATAGATGTAGATAAAAATCAAGAACTGGCCGATGCTCTCCGCATTAAAGGTCTGCCAACCTTGATGATCTACAAAGAAGGGCAAATGGTCTGGAGACAATCGGGTGAATTAGATGCCAATACCATTATCGCCCTAGTTCAAGAACAAATCTAGTATTTCAATTTAGGATATAAAAAAAGACGAACTATATTGGTTCGTCTTTTTTATTACAAAACATTTATGGAATCTATTTTTTTTACTAAATCAAATCCCTATTGCGTCACACAGAAATCCTTTTTCTTTTAAATAAGCTAAGGTTTTTGGTAATACAAACTGTAGGTGCTCTTTTGCCTTGATACTGTCATGAAACACTACTATGCTCCCTTCTGCTATATTGTCCAATACATTTGACAAACACTGTTCAGACGATATTTCCTGATCAAAATCCATACTAATCACATCCCACATGATTATTTTGTAACCCAATTGGCGCAGGGCTTTCGCCTGTGTGTTTTTAATCTTTCCGTAAGGAGGCCGAAATAGATTGCTTTTGATTGAATTCCTTTTAGATATTGCCGACTCGCAAAGCAACATGTTTTCGATATATAGGGTGTTGGAAGTTTTCCAACCCTTTACGTGATTAAAAGTGTGGTTTCCAATGGCGTGGCCCGCTGATATCAAACCTTCAAAAATCTTCGGGTATTTCTCAATATTCTGACCAATACAAAAGAAAGTGGCTTTAGCATTATAAAGTTTGAGTTGCTCCAATACCCATTCTGTAATCTCAGGGGTAGGACCGTCATCAAAAGTTAAGTAGACTTTATTTGCAAGGTTAGGAATGTCCCAAATGTACTTTGGAAACAACAATTTAACTATACGACTTGTCTTTACCCAAAAGTTCATATGCTAGATATAAAAAATGTGCCAATTTTAATTTTTATTCAGTCAGAATTGACTAAGTGAATTAATTGGCACATTATTAAATTTTCAAATTAATCTATTCCATTTCTCTTCCAAAACGAGCTAGTCTTTTATTATAGGAATTAAATATTTCTTTATTCTTATTATAAAATTCTACGTCATTATGATCTTTCATTACAAGTAATAAACTTCTATAACGCTCAATGTCAGTAATAATATCGGTAGTGATACCATTTTGAATAGAAGGCTGTATGTTGGAGAAGTATAGCAAACTTTGTTTGTACTTAGTCATCAAGCGTTCTAAAACTTCACGTGCCTTTGTTTTTTCACCCGTCTCATAATATCCAGCAGCAAATGGCTCAACCATAGTATAATACCCATAGTAATCCATTGGCATTTTTGATAAAGCGGCATCTATAATCTTCTTGGCTTTGTCTTTCTTACCTTCATTAATTAACTGTTCCATTAAGCGAGCCATATTGGTACGGTACGAAATGCTGTTTTTACGAGTTTCAGGGTCATGATAAATAGTTGTTAAATCTCCATTGCCCCAATCCCATTTGTTAACTAAATTATACATTTTATCACTGTCAATGTCTCCCATATCATAAGGATTTTCTTTGTCGATTGGTGTTTTAACAGGGACTAATTTATATACTAATCCGTCTAACTGTAGATAATCTTTCATCCAAAGATAATCATCATCTCCAAAACTACCGCCGGTAAAATAAATTGGACGTTTCCAATTGTTATTGGCCAATACATCCAACATCATTAAACGGTTTTTATACATGGCGCTTCCTTTAATGTCTAAATCAATGTAAGGAACAATCGAGTCATAATATTTTGGGCTTACTACCTTATTCTTGATAATGGCTTCCTTGTCTACTGGAATTCTGATTTTATTAGTTGGGTAGAAATGAATTGTCTGCCCATTTTGCATTTCTATAGTTGATTTTGGGAGCTTAATAAAATCAATAAAACCTTTTAGCATCCAACGAGCATCGGTCTTAGGAATATGGGCTACATAATCCAATTTATCCCCTACATATTCGTCATGAGTAAAAGAGATTGGTAAACCATCGGACTTGTATGTTTTAAACTTCATTTGATCAATATACCAATCAGTCATAAATAAACTAGTATTCACAATTTTAACATCGGTTCTAAAGCCTTCAATCTCTTGAGCATACCATAGCGGAAAAGTATCATTATCACCAATTGTAAATAAGATAGCATTGGGCTCGCAGGAATCCAAATAATTTTTAGCCATAGCAATGGCAGTATAGCGATTAGCTCTGCTATGGTCATCCCAGTTTTGAGAAGCCATTAATAGGGGAGCAGCCACCAAGCATGCACCAATTACAATGGGTCCTACCAGTTTTGATTTTGCGTACTCTGTAACAATCTCATAAATAGCGTAGACACCAAAACCAATCCAAATAGCAAATACGTAGAAAGATCCTACCAAGGCATAATCTCTTTCACGTGGCTCAAAAGGTCTTTCGTTCAAATAGATTTTTAGCGCTAGTCCAGTAAATAAGAATAAGGCCAATAATACATAAAAACTTTTCAAATCTCTTTGGGCATGATACATCAAACCGATAAGTCCTATAATAAATGGCAAGAAATAATACACGTTTCTTCCTTTGTTATTCTTAACATCATCGGGAAGGTTTTCTTGTGTGCCTTTGCCCAAGTGTATTTCATCAATAAATTTAATTCCACTAATCCAATTGCCATCCAGATTATCATATTTTCCTTGAACATCATTTTGCCTACCAACGAAATTCCATAATAAATAACGGCCATACATGTAGCCAAATTGATATTCTACCATGAAACTGATGTTGTCCCAAGTAGATGGTTTTTCAACAGTAATATAATCGCTGTATTTTTTTAAAAAGGAAACATAATCTTCATTATCGACTTTTTTCTGAGCATATGCCATCTTAAAGTCAGTAATGTTCTTTTGAATTTCTCCTTTCAATTGACTTGTGGCTTGTGTAACTTGTTCTTCACTGAGACTATCAATATTTACTCCATATTGAGCCAAGTCTTCTTCATAGGGATATTCTTCGTTTAGTTTGAATTTAGGTACACCGGTAAATTGTATATAGTTCTCAATATGCTCGGTACTCCATAATCTAGGAAGTACAGCTTTTTGATTATCATCGGTGTTTTGTTCAGCGTTTTTATAGTTGTTGACAATCACATATTTACCAGTTCTATAATCTCTCTCATAATTGGGGGCTTTATCCAAGTAGGGTTGATCTTTATCTAATCCTGCAAAACTATCGGTATACTGAGGTCCATAAAATAAAGGATTTACGCCATACTGTTCGCGATTGTAGTAGGCTAATACCTCAGCTGCATCAGAAGGCTTGTTTTCGTTGATGACCACATTAGCATTAGCACGTATTGGAAGCATCATCCAAGTAGAAAAACCAATCAATACAAAGAGTATGCATAATAGTACGGTATTAAATAAAGGATGTCCTTTTTCGCGTGTAAACTTTAGTCCAAAATAGAAAAATGCAATAATCAATAAAGTTGCCAAGATCGTCCCCGAATCAAATGGCAAACCAATACTATTCACCATAAAAATTTCCATTTTTCCAAAGAAGGCTAAAGTATAGGGTAATAGTAATTTGAAAATAAATAATAAGACGGCTACAATGATAATGTTAGCAAGAATGAAATTTTTAATTGTTACTTTTTTATAGTTCTTAAAGAAATATAAAAAACCAATGGCAGGTATAGTTAATAGAGCCATGAAGTGAACTCCAAATGAAAGACCAACAATTAATGAAATCAGTAGCAACCATTTATTGCCTTTTGGGGTATGCATATCTTGTTCCCATCGCAATCCTAACCAAAATAATAGCGCAATAAATAAAGTAGCCATGGCGTAAACCTCTGCTTCAACTGCATTAAACCAAAAACTGTCTGAGAATGTAAAGGCTAATGAACCTACAAAGGAACTTCCTAAGATAACAACAGCTTTATTACTGTCAATTTCAGTATATCCAGAGACAATTTTCCGCATCAGTATAGAAGAAGACCAAAACATAAATAATATCGTAAAAGCGCTTGAAAACACCGACATCATATTCACCATCAATGCAACAGTTTCTTTATTAGAGGCAAAAGTGGCAAAGAACGCGCCCAAAAGTTGGAATAAAGGAGCTCCTGGTGGATGGCCTACTTCAAGCTTAGCTGCCGTAGCTATGTACTCACCACAATCCCAAAAACTCATGGTGGGTTCAACGGTTAAAGAATAGGTTAGTAAGGCAATTGTAAATGTCGTCCATCCAATGATGTTATTCCATTTATTGAAGTTAAAATTCATCATAAAGGTATGAAATGAAAAGGTTTTGTTTTGATGATACAAAGAAACTATTTTTTTTAACGCAATTAAACCCGCATTAACAAATTTTTCTCAAATAGGTAACGAATTAAATATAAGTTTATTATCTATAGAGGAATAAAAGTTTTAGGTGTAGTTTTAAATTTTCCTTCTAATTGTTTGTGTAAAATAAAATTTGTTCTAAATTTGCACTCGCATTCGGCAAAACTGAGGGTTTACTTAGCCCCAAAAAAAGTGTTGTTTAGTGAAATAATGCTGGTCTATGGTGTAATGGTAACACAACTGTTTTTGGTGCAGTCTTTCTAGGTTCGAGTCCTAGTAGACCAACAAAAAAAGCCTCTCAATTTGAGAGGCTTTTTTTATGAGTTATTTTTATTATATCTTAAAAGTAACTACCGGTTTTTTGGCATGATTTACTAAATCTTCACTTATACTTCCATTAAAAAAGTGCGACAAACCTTTTCTTCCATGAGTACTCATTCCAATTAAATCTGCGTCTATATGATTAGCAAAGTTTAATACGCCGCTTTCAACATTAACGTCATTATAGATGTGAGTAGTTAATTTGTTGATTTTAAAATTTGAAGTAAAATCATTCATGATAACTTCTGCAACATGAGTTGGTTTGAAACTACTAGGTGTGTTGATCATAACCAAGTGTAATTCTGTGTCAAATTTATTAGCAAAGTCAACTACTTTAGCAAATGGTTTTTTAATTTCATCGCTAAAATCAGAAGCAAAAACAAATTTATTCACGTCAAATTCATCTGCTTCTTTTTTGATGATAAGTACAGGAATATCTGAATTTCGAACTACTTTTTCTGCATTAGAACCAATAAACATTTCTTTGAATCCACTAGCTCCGTGCGACCCCATTACAATTAAATCAACATCATTTTTTTTGCTAATATTCATAATGCCATCAAATGCTAATTCAAATTGAATGATTTCTGAAACTTTTAAATCAGCCAAGCAATCATCGTCCATTAAATCTTCTAATTTATTGATTGCTGCATTTTTGAAAAGCATAATTTCTGGTAAATCATGACCGCTTCCTACAGCATCACTACCTTGATGAGGTAATTCTAACATGTGAAGAAGGAAAATTTCTCCGCCATTTTTTTTAGCAATTTGTGCGGCAACTTTTAATGCGTATCCGGCGTGATCTGAAAAGTCTGTTGGGACTAAGATTTTTTTCATAATGTAAAAAGTAATTTTTGGATTGTAATTTTTAAACAATAAAGGTATTATTTTTTTTTGATACAGCAATGCTTTTTTGATTTATAAAAAAATAACTATATTTGCACCGTTATTTAGCATTCAAAAATAAATAATGAGGGAAGCACTGCTTCCCTCTTTTTATACAACTATGACATTTAAAGAGAAAGTTACTCGTTTATTGGTTGAAGGATTGCAATCAAATCCGTTATTGTTTCTCGTAGATTTAACTATTTCAGAGAGTTACAAAATTACAGTGACTTTGGATGGTGATTTAGGAGTAAATTTACAGGACTGTATCGATATCAGCAGAACTATTGAAAATAATTTAGATCGCGAAGAACAAGATTATTCTTTAGAAGTAGCTTCAGCAGGTGTTTCAACTCCTTTAAAACTAGTAAGACAATATAAAAAAAATATAGGAAGAACGCTGAAAGTAAAAACAGGAACGGAAACTATAGAAGCTAAGTTAGATAATGCCACTGAGGAAAGTATAATTCTTTCGTGGACTGCAAGAGAACCAAAAAAAATTGGTAAAGGAAAGGAGACTGTAGAACATAAACGCGAAATTCCTTATTCAGAAATAAAAGAAGCAATTGTTATTATAATATTTAATTAAAATTTGGCATGGAAAATATTGCATTAATCGAATCATTTTCAGAGTTTAAAGATGACAAACTTATTGATCGAGTAACGCTTATGGCGATTTTGGAGGATGTGTTTAGAAACGCGTTAAAAAAGAAATACGGTTCTGATGATAATTTTGATATCATTATCAATCCAGATAAGGGAGATATGGAAATTTGGAGAAGAAGAATCGTTGTCGCTGATGACGATTTGGATTTGGAGAACGAAGAAATTACTTTGACGGATGCTCGAAAAATAGAACCCGATTTCGAAATAGGAGAAGAAGTTTCCGAAGAAGTAAAATTGATTGATTTAGGTAGAAGAGCAATCTTGGCTTTGCGTCAAAATTTAATTTCTAAAATACATGAACACGATAATACCAATCTGTACAAGCAATTTAAAGACTTAATTGGAGAAATTTATACTGCAGAAGTACATCATGTTCGTCCAAGAGTCGTAATTTTGGTCGATGATGAAGGAAATGAAATCGTTTTACCAAAAGAAAAGCAAATTCCATCTGACTTTTTCCGCAAGGGAGACAATGTAAGAGGGATTATTGAAAGTGTTGAATTGAAAGGTAACAAGCCGCAAATCATCATGTCAAGAACAGCTGATAAGTTTTTGGAAAAATTGTTTGAACAAGAAATTCCAGAAGTTTTTGATGGTTTAATTATGATTAAAAAAGTAGTAAGGATTCCAGGAGAAAAAGCAAAAGTGGCTGTAGATTCTTACGATGATAGAATTGATCCTGTTGGAGCTTGTGTTGGGATGAAAGGTTCGCGTATTCATGGTATTGTTCGTGAATTAGGGAATGAAAACATTGATGTAATTAACTATACAAGTAACTTACAATTATACATCACAAGAGCTTTGAGCCCTGCTAAAGTTTCTTCAGTGAAAATTGATGAAGAGAAGAAAAGAGCAGAAGTTTTCTTGAAATTAGAGGAGGTTTCTAAAGCGATAGGACGAGGAGGACATAATATTAAATTGGCTGGTTTATTAACCGGTTACGAATTAGATGTTATCCGTGAAGGAATTACTGCTGAAGAAGACGATGTTGAATTAACTGAGTTCTCTGATGAAATCGACGGATGGGTAATTGATGAATTTGCCAAAATCGGATTAGATACAGCAAGAAGTATTTTAAATCAAGACGTGGCTGATTTAGTAAGAAGAACAGATTTAGAAGAAGAAACAATTTTAGAAGTAATAAAAATATTGAAAGAAGAGTTTGAAGACTAATTCTTTCGCCCATAATAGATAACATTAAAAAGATTTTATGTCTGAAGGAAATATTAGAATTAATAAAGTTTTAAGGGAATTAAATATTTCTTTGGAAAGAGCTGTGGATTATCTTAAAGATAAAGGTATTGCTATTGAAGCAAGTCCAAACACAAAAATTTCCGATGATGTGTATAATATTCTTTGTGGTCAATTTGCAGGAGACAAAGGAAACAAAGAAGCTTCTAAAGGCGTAAGCGAAGAAATTAAAAAAGAAAAAGAAGCGCTTCGTCTTGAAAGAGAAAAAGAAATTGAAGATAAGCGTAAACTTGATGAAGAACGTCAGCGATTAGAATTAATCAAAGCAAAAGCAGTAGTGTCCGGACCAAAACAAGTAGGTAAAATCGATTTAGAACCTAAAACATCTGCTCCAACTCCATCAGAAACACCAAAAATTGCTTCAGATAAGAAAGATAATGTTATAAAAAAGAAAGAAGAGGTAGAAGTAAAGCCACTTGCGGTTAAAGTTGAGAAGCCTGAAAAACTGGAAAAATCAACTCAAGCTCCAGAAGCTCCAACAGCTCCAGCAGATGAAACTATTACAACACAATACCAAAAACTTTCAGGGGCTACTTTGACAGGTCAAGTAATTGATTTATCTCAATTTAATAAGCCAAAAAAGAAAAAAGAAGAGTTCAAAAAAGAGGCTGGAAAACCAGCAACTCCAGGAGCGAATCAAAATGCTGCACAAGCAGCAAACAACGCTAATAAAAATAAACGTAAAAGAATTCCACCAAAACCAGGAGACAAACCTGCCATCACAAGTGGAGGAAATAATACTCAAGGTGGGGGCACTAATAAATTTGGTAATAAGCCAGGTGGAGGATTCCAAAAAGGAGCTCGTCCTGCAATAGTTCAAAAAGTTGAGCCTACCGAAGAAGAAGTTAAAAACCAAATCAAAGAAACGCTAGAGCGTCTTCAAGGAAAAGGGAATAAATCTAAAGCGGCCAAATATAGAAGGGATAAGCGTGATACACACCGTCAAAGAACGGAAGATGAAATGCAAGCTCTTGAAGAAGGCAGCAAAACCATTAAAGTTACTGAATTTGTTACGGTAGGTGAGATTGCAACCATGATGGATGTGCCAATTACAAAAGTAATAGGAACTTGTATGTCCTTAGGAATCATGGTGACGATGAACCAACGCCTAGATGCAGAAACATTATCAATCGTAGCCGACGAATTTGGCTATGAAGTGGAATTCATTACAACTGATTTAGAAGAAAATTTAGAAGTAGTTGAAGACAGACCAGAAGACTTAGTAACTCGTGCACCTATTGTTACGGTAATGGGTCACGTAGATCACGGTAAGACTTCTTTGCTGGATTATATCCGTAAAGAAAATGTAATCGCAGGAGAATCTGGTGGAATCACTCAGCACATTGGAGCTTACGCGGTAACACTAGAAGCTGGTCAAAGAATTACATTCCTTGATACACCAGGTCACGAAGCGTTTACTGCCATGCGTGCACGTGGAGCGCAAGTAACAGATATTGCTATTATTGTAGTAGCGGCCGATGATGACATCATGCCACAAACCAAAGAAGCAATCAGTCACGCGCAAGCTGCAGGGGTACCAATGATTTTTGCAATCAATAAAATTGATAAGCAAGGTGCTAATCCAGAAAAAATTAAAGAGAAATTAGCTGCAATGAATTTACTAGTAGAAGATTGGGGTGGAAAATACCAATCCCATGATATCTCTGCTAAGAAAGGAACTGGAGTTAAAGAACTATTAGAAAAAGTATTGTTGGAAGCCGAGATTCTTGACTTGAAAGCAAATCCTAATAAACCAGCCGTTGGTACTGTTGTGGAAGCACAATTGGACAAAGGTCGAGGTTATGTATCGACGATCTTAGTACAATCAGGAACTTTGAAAGTGGGTGATTATGTTCTAGCCGGTAAAAATCATGGTAAGGTAAAAGCCATGCATGATGAAAGAGGTCATAATGTTAAAGAAGCAGGACCGTCAACACCAATTTCCATTTTAGGATTAGATGGGGCGTCTACTGCCGGTGATAAATTCAACGTATTTGAAGACGAAAGAGAAGCTAAACAAATTGCAACTAAACGTCTACAATTAATGCGTGAACAAACGGTGAGAACACAACGTCACATTACCTTGGCAGAAATTGGACGTCGTATCGCTTTAGGTCAATTTAAAGAATTAAATATTATTCTTAAAGGGGATGTGGATGGTTCAGTAGAAGCGTTATCAAGTGAATTCGCAAAATTATCTACCGAAGAAATCCAAATCAATATCATTCATAAAGGAGTAGGAGCGATTACTGAAACCGACGTAATGTTGGCATCAGCATCTGATGCTATTATCATCGGATTTAACGTTCGCCCTGCGGGTAATGCTCGTCAATTAGCGCAAAAGGAAGAAATAGACATTAGAAGTTATTCGATCATCTATGATGCTATAAACGACTTAAAAGACGCGATGGAAGGCATGTTGTCGCCTGAAATGAAAGAAGAAATTACAGGTACCGCAGAAATTAGAGAAATATTTAAAGTATCTAAAGTGGGATCTATTGCAGGATGTATGGTTACCGATGGTAAAATATTTAGAAATTCAAAAATACGTTTAATTAGGGATGGCGTTGTAATATTCACAGGTGAATTAGCGACATTAAAACGTTTTAAAGACGATGTTAAAGAAGTTTCCAAAGGTTACGACTGCGGTATTCAAATTAAAAACTACAACGAAATTGAACAACTTGATTTAATTGAAGCTTTCCAAGAAGTGGAAGTAAAGAAGAAATTGAAGTAATTAAATTAAATAAAAAAAGCCCCGCAATTTGCGGGGCTTTTTTGTGCTTTAGTTACTAATTTTAATTCATATAATTCCAAATCATTTATTTACAAAGATTTATAATATATTTGTTTTGTCGTTAAAAAGCAAAACTACATTCTTTCCCATGAAAAAAATTTACTTTATAATTGCCTTAATAGGCTTGTCATTATCTTCAATTTCTCAAACTTTTAACGGCGCAACAGGTCCAATTACAGATAATAACTGTGATGTATCTCATGATTTTCCCGTGACCGTATCAGGGGTTGGAATTCTTGGCTCCCCAATGGCGGTTAATGAAATTAAATTTGATATTTCACATACATATGATGCTGATTTGGACATCTATTTAGTAGCTCCCAATGGTGTAAGTGTTGAGTTGTCAACAGACAATGGCGATAGTTCAGATAATTTTACTAATACGATCATAAGTAACACTGCAACACAATCCATTACATCGGGGACTGCACCTTTTACAGGTTCTTATACACCTGAAGGCGACTTAAGTACGTTGTCGGGTATAAATGCAAATGGAATTTGGATTTTGAGAGTTTGTGATGATGCCGGTACTGATGTTGGGACGCTTAACAATTGGTCATTATCCTTTAATTCCTTGCTAGATGTGACGCCAGATAATGTTAACTTGTTAGCTCCAAGTTCATATACAATAAGCCAAAGTGGCTATTTCACCGTTTATGGTCAAATAATTAAAACGGGCTTAACTGATATAACAGTAGCGCAGAATTCTTCAATACAAGCGTGGGTAGGTTATAGCACAACCAATACCAATCCTGCTACTTGGACATCATGGATTCCCGCCACTTTTAATCAAAATGTCGGGAATAGAGATGAATACAAAGCTATAATTGGTCCTACCTTAGCGCAAGGGACATATTACTATGCCACAAGATTTAAAATAAGTGGTGGGTATTATTATTATGGAGGTACAAGTGATGGTTTATGGGACGGTATTACACACAATAGCGGAGTACTAACTGTAAATCCACCGATGGCTCCCGTTAATGATAATTGCGCTGGAGCTATTGCTTTGGTGGTGAATCCTGATTATTCATGTGGGATAGTTACACCAGGTTCTGTAATGTCAGCTACGGCATCACCTGTCGATGGTAATTCCTGTGCAGGTGCTGAGGATGATGACACTTGGTTTTCATTTGTAGCAACTGCTACTACTCATCGGATTAGTTTGACAAATGTTAGTGGAAATACTACGGATATGTTTCATTCGTTGTGGACAGGCAATTGTAATAGTTTAAGTTTAGTAGCAGGCTCATGTTCTGATGCCGATGTAAGTAATCCAGCGGGACTTATAGTGGGGCAAACCTACTATTTAAGGGTAAATACCGTTATATCAGGTCCAACAACAACGGTATTTAATGTATGTGTCGGAACACTTCCGTTGCCTCCAACTTCTGTAAAGTTAGTTTCTCCTGCTGCGGCAACAATTGCCCCAGGAGGCAGTGTAACGGTCATTGGACAAATTTTGAAAACTGGGGTTACAGATTTAATTACCGGTCAAACGCCCGGTTTTCAGGGTTGGATTGGATACAGTACCTCAAATACGAATCCAAATACTTGGACGAATTGGGCATTGGCTAATTTTAATCTAAAAGTAGCAGGTAGTGATGAATATAAAGCCAATTTAGGTGCTCTTTTAGCGCCTGGCACCTATTATTATGTCATAAGATTTCAACAAACAGGAGGGGAATTTTATTATGGAGGTATAAATTCATCTAACAATGGAGGTTTTTGGGATGGGTCAACATACCAAAGCGGTTTATTGACTATAAATCAGCCTCAAGTACCATCTAATGATAATTGTATAGGAGCAATTCCCTTAACCATTGGAAATGTTTTTAATGATAACGCCGTGACTGGAACTACTTATGGAGCTATAGACAGCGCTTTTGCTGCCATTAATTGTGATGGAACTTTGACAAATGTAAACTCTAGTGTTTATTACTCAGTAATAATTCCTCCATCAGGATCAGTTACTATAGAAACAAAAGCTGCGGCTACTAATTCCTTAACAGATACGGTAATGTTGGCATCAATAGGGAGCTGTGATTCACTTATAGGAATGGCATGCAATAATAATTATACTGGATCTTTTTCGCAGTTAAATATGTTTGGTCAAACTCCAGGAAGCACCTTGTATATTGCAGTTTATAAGAATGGGAATACACCTCCTGATGTGCTTTATAATCAGTTTAAAATCTCAGCCTATACTGCTGTTTTAGGAACTGATGTTTTTGATTCTTCAAAGTTTGTATATTTCCCTAATCCGGTCAAAGACTTTTTAAATTTATCAAGCGATACGATAATTTCAAATATTGAAGTGTTTAATTTGATAGGGCAAAAAGTATGTTCTAATCGATGGGATTCTAATGAAGTAAAAATGGATATGAGTAATTTGCCTAAAGGATTGTATATGGTAAACGTAATGTCAAACTTTCAAACTAAAACATTGAAAATAGTTAAAGAATAGTTTTCATTAAGATTGAATACCCAATTCTATTTAATAAAAAAGCCCCGCAATTTGCGGGTTTTTTTTAATTTTAGCCACAAATAAGGAAACTTTATGAAAAAATCGATACTTGCTTTTTATATGTTCTTTGTGTTTACAGCATCTGCTCAGGACGATAAGGTTCATTTAATTTCTTTGGAAAGCGAAAATAATATAGCTATTGATAGTGGTTTTTATATTGATAGTATATACGATGGTAGACAAGTGAAGGAAAGTATAGGCACAGTTTATAAGCTTTTTAAGGAGAAGGTCCCGGCCAATTTCAAAAAGCCCTTCATTGATGAACTGCGGTCGTTGTTTACTGTGTTGTATCCAAAAAATGAAACTAAAAAACCTATTTCTGTGCGGATTAATGAGTTATATATTACCGAAACAAGTGCTAATACTGATACTAGAAGAAAAGAGTTAGCTTCTGCAACAGTCGTTCTGGATATCATTGAAAAAGGAGTGGACGGAAAAGAATATATTTTAGGGACCTATTTTTCGACAAGAGAAGATACAAAGTCAGATGTAACCAAGTTGCACCCGGCATTAATTATTGCTGCTATAAAAAATACTTTTGAGAATTATAGAAATTCCAAACAGGTCTATCAATCACCGATTCCTTTTGACCAAGAAGAGCCAATTAATATAAAAAATTCCAAAATAACAGAAGGTGTTTATCTTAATTATAAGGATGTTTTTAACCAGCATGCACTAAGTTTGGATAATTATAGCATAAACAAATACAAGGAGGGTTTCTGTCTTACAAACAAGCGTACTGGCAGGGTAGAGACGGCATTCTATGGATTTAGTGATGGGCAAAACTTTTATATCAATCTTTTCCAATTTTCGACCGTTCGATATTATTTGAAAACTGAAATAATGAATGACCTCTACTTTATTGATGAAGTGTACGAAAGCAATCTGGATTTTGGCGGGTATTATGCGACGTATGGAGGAATGATAGGCGGAGCCGGAGGAGCATTGGCCATGAATTTAATGTATAACGGGGACAATTCTTCTGAACTAAAAAAAATACCTTTAATTCTTGAAAGGTTCAACGGTACGCCGACTTTTCTGTCGGATAAATATATGTTAAGAATACTCGAATCAAATAAAGAATTATTAAAAGAATATAAAAAAACGCAAAGAACGCCCGTAGATAAAAAGTTCTATTACAAAAGGATGTTTGGTATAAAAAAGGCCCCGCATTTGCGGGGCCTTTTTTATTTATTAGGTTTAATTAAAAACGCATTTGGATATTTCTTTTTCAAGGCATTTAAGTTTTTTTCAGCCTCAATTCTAGTTTTAAAGTTACCAACCCATACCTTATACATGGGGGTGCTGAAAACAATTGTGGCATCCATATCTTTATTTTCCTTTTTAAAATCCGTCAATGTTTTTTTTGAATTTTCACTGTCTCCATTAAATATCTGAATTTTATAACGATCATTGATGGTTATGGAGCTATTTATCTTTCTTTTCTCATTCAGTAATTGTTCAAATTTAGGATCTTGTGTAACCGTCATTTTTCCCTCTTGAGCAACCATTTTTTGAGATAAAATGCATAGTACTAAGGGTAGTAAAATAGGTTTAATTTTAGATAAATATTTCATAAGGGTTTGATTTTAATGCAAATGTAAAACTTAATAAATTAATCAAAAGAGAATTCATTATTTAGAATTAATATAAATTGAATTTAAGATATATTTAAGGTTTTGAGAATAGTACATAAGTCGTATTTTTGTCCAAGTTTTTAATAAAGAGCATAATTTTATTGGGTATTCAATACCTTGTGAGATTAGGCCAATATTAGTCGATAATCATTATACTATATGAAAAAGGTGGGTAACCATAATTCGATTTCAAGGAAAATACTCTTCGGTTTAGCTGTATCGCTAACATTCTCCTTAACTTCATTATCTCAAAACGCTACTCCAGCTGCTCCGGCGGCTACTCCTGCAACGGCTACTGCTGCTCCGGCGGCTGCACCTGCTGCAACAGGTGGAGGTGATGCTGTGGCAGGTAAAGGATTGTTCAACGCTAATTGTGCTGCATGTCATAACTTGGATAAGAAAATGACAGGGCCTGCATTAAGAGGTGTTACAGGACGTCATGCTAAAGATTGGTTCTACAAATGGATCGCCAATAGCTCGGCCCTGATAAAATCAGGGGACGCAGATGCTGTAAAACTTTTTGCAGAGAACAATCAGTCAGTGATGACTGCATTTCCACAATTGTCTAAACAAGATGTAGATAATATTTTGGCCTACACTAGTGAGCCAAAACCAGAGCCCGTAAAGGTTGCAGGTGGTACTTCGGGACCGCCAGGAACTCAAGGTAGTGAAGGCGGAATTTCTAATGAAGTAATTCTTGGTGCATTGTCTTTAGTGTTGCTTATGTTGGTAGTCATGTTGTTTTTTGTAAACAATGTATTGACTAAAGTAGCAAAAGCAAACGGAATTGAAGTGGAACCAAAAGAAGCTAGATTATCAATCTGGCAAGCCTTTGTAAAAAATCAATTTTTAGTATTTGTATCTGCAGTATTCTTATTGTTGGCTAGTGGTTTCTTTGTTTACGGATGGATGATGCAAATTGGAGTAGATCAAGACTATGAGCCGATTCAACCCATCCATTATTCACACAGAATTCACGCAGGAAGTAATGGTATCAATTGTAAGTACTGTCACTCTGCAGCTAGAGTTAGTAAAAATGCGGGTATTCCTTCTTTAAATGTTTGTATGAACTGTCATAAAAACATTGCTGAAGTATCTGATACTACAGCTACTCCAGATCATTCAAAAGCATTCTATGATGCTCAAATCCAAAAATTGTACGATGCTGTAGGATGGGATAAAGCAACCATGAAATATACAGGAAAAACAAGTCCTGTGAAATGGGTGCGTATTCATAATTTACCTGACTTTGCCTACTTCAACCACTCACAGCACGTAACGGTGGCAGGTATTGAATGTCAAAAATGTCACGGTCCAGTTCAAACCTACGAAATCCAAAAGCAATTTGCTCCTTTAACGATGGGCTGGTGTATTAAATGTCACCGTGAAACAGACGTTAAAATGGAAGGAAATGCCTATTACACTAAAATTCACGAAGAACTTTCTAAAAAATATGGTGTAGACAAATTGACTGCAGCACAAATGGGAGGTTTAGAATGTGGTAAGTGTCACTACTAATAAAATTATTAAGAAGCTAATATTTATATACGATGTCATCGAACAAAAAATACTGGAAAAGTGTTGAGGAGCTAAACGAAAATAGTTCTATTGTTGAGACGCTTAGAAATAATGAATTTGTGGAAGCAATTCCTACTGAGGATTTCTTATCCGATAAAGAGTCATTATCTTCTTCATCAACAACTCGTCGTGATTTCTTGAAATACGTTGGATTCAGCACGGCGGCTGCTACTTTAGCTGCTTGTGAAGGTCCGGTACACAAATCAATCCCTTACGTTTTACAACCAGAACAAATCATTCCTGGAGTTGCAGATTATTATGCAACTTCAATGTTTGACGGTTATGATTTTGCCAACTTATTGGTAAAAACACGGGAAGGTCGTCCAATTAAAATTGAAAACAACACTATAGCTGGTGCAAAGTTTGCTGCTAACGCCAGAGTTCATGCGTCTGTTTTATCAATGTATGATAGCTTACGTTTGAAAGGTACTAAAGTGGATCAGAAAAATGCTAACTGGCAAGAAGTTGATTTAAAAATAAAAGCTAGCCTATTCGATGCTAAAGCAAAAGGTGGGCAAGTAGTTTTGTTAACAGGTACTTTAGCTAGTCCATCTACTGAAAAATTAATTGCTGAGTTTATTGCCAAAAACCCAACTGCTAAACATGTCATTTATGATGCTGTTTCTGAATCAGCGGCTTTAGACGCATTTGAAGCAGCTTACGGAGAAAGAGCTTTAGTAGATTATGATTTTTCTAAAGCAAACACTATTGTTTCCTTAGATGCTGATTTCTTAGGAGATTGGCAAGGTGGAGGTTTTGATGCAGGTTATGCGCAAGGAAGAATTCCTCAAGCAGGAAAAATGTCAAAACATTTTCAGTTTGAAGCGAACATGACTTTGTCTGGTGCTGCAGCTGATAAACGTGTAGCAATGAAAATTGCCGATCAAAAACAAGCTTTAGTTAAAATATACAATGTGATTACTGGTGCATCTATTGCTACTGGTAAAATTACAAACGAGGAAGTTGTAACCAAAGCGGCACAACAATTAAAAGCTGCCGGTGCTAAAGGTCTTTTGGTATCAGGTATTCAAGATAAAAATGCACAATTATTAGTTTTAGCAATTAACGCTGCTTTAGCTAGTGAAGCATTTTCAACTATCGGAACACGTCAGATTAGAAAAGGTTCTAACGAAAAGGTAGCTCAGTTGATTAATGATATGAATGCTGGAAGTGTTCATACCTTAATTATGAGCGGAGTGAATCCAGTATACACTTTAGCAGACAGTGCTAAGTTCGTAAGCGGATTGAAAAAAACTAAATTATCAGTGTCATTCTCTTTAAAAGAAGATGAAACGGCCTCTATTACTACTATAGCGATTCCAGCGCCTCATTATTTAGAGTCTTGGAATGATTTAATGTTGACTAAGGGAACTTATTCTTTAACACAACCTACCATTCGTCCATTATTTAGCTCAAAGCAATTCCAAGAAGGTTTATTATCATGGAATGGTAATGGAGCTTCTTATTATGATTATTTGAAAGCTAATGCTGCTGGTTTTACAGGAGCAACGGTATGGAATAAGGCCGTTCATGATGGTGTCGTTGTAGGCACTCCAGTAGGAGTAACAGGAGGTTCAGCTGATTATGCTGCTGCTGCAAATGCATTGGCGCAAGCAAAAGCTTCTAAAGATTTTGAATTAGTATTGTATACTAAGACAGGTTTAGGAGATGGACAACAAGCAAATAATCCTTGGTTACAAGAGTTTCCTGATCCAATCACAAGAGTGTCTTGGGATAACTATGTTACCGTTTCTCAAGCGGATGCTAAAACATTAGGTTTAGAAAATAAAATAGTAGCAAATGGTGGTCTAAATGGAAGCAATGCTACCATAACAGTAAACGGAATTAAAATGGATGTGCCTGTTATTGTTCAACCAGGACAAGCAGTAGGTACTTTAGGTTTAGCTTTAGGTTACGGTAAAAAGGCCGCTTTAAAAGAAGAAATGCAGGTAGGTGTAAATGCCTATGCTTTATATAACAACTTCAATAATGTACAATCCGCGTCTATCGTAAAAGCAGGTGGAGAACACGAGTTTGCTTGTGTTCAATCTCAGAAAACATTGATGGGTAGAGGGGATATTATTAAAGAAACTACCTTAACGATCTTTAATACTAAAGAGGCTAAAGAATGGAATGAAGTTCCAATGGTATCTTTAGACCACAAAGAAGTAGAAGCTACCAAAGTTGATTTATGGGAATCGTTTGATCGTTCCGTAGGACATCATTTCAATTTGTCAATAGACTTAAATGCTTGTACAGGTTGTGGTGCTTGTGTGATCGCTTGTCATGCTGAAAACAACGTACCAGTGGTAGGTAAGTCTGAGGTAAGAAGAAGTCGTGATATGCACTGGTTGCGTATCGATAGATACTATTCTTCAGAAGATACTTTTGCGGGAGACAATGAGAAAAAAGAGAACTTTAACGGTCTATTTGGTAAAAAAGGTTCATTAGGAGGTTTTGGCGAAATGGAACATCCAGCAGACAATCCACAAGTAGCTTTCCAACCAGTAATGTGTCAACATTGTAACCATGCTCCTTGTGAAACGGTTTGTCCTGTGGCAGCAACTTCTCACGGTCGTCAAGGTCAAAACATGATGGCATACAATAGATGTGTTGGGACTCGTTATTGTGCAAACAACTGTCCTTATAAAGTACGTCGTTTCAACTGGTTCTTATACAATAATAATGACGAATTTGATTTCCACATGAATGATGATTTAGGTCGTATGGTTGTTAATCCGGATGTGAACGTTCGTTCTCGTGGAGTTATGGAGAAATGCTCAATGTGTATTCAAAAAACACAATTGACTATTCTAACGGCTAAACGTGAAGGAAGAGAAGTTAATGTTGACGAATTCCAAACAGCTTGTTCTGCAGCATGTACTACAGGCGCAATGGTCTTCGGAGATGTTAATAACAAAGAAAGCAAAGTAGCTAAGTTAGCTGAAGATAAAAGAATGTATCATTTGTTAGAGCATGTTGGAACTAAACCAAATGTGTTCTACCATGTGAAAGTTAGAAATACCTAGTACAAAAATTAATTAATTAAGAAACAATATAAAGGATTATGTCGTCTCATTACGAAGCACCCATTAGAAAACCTTTAGTTATAGGTGATAAAACTTATCACGATGTAACTGTAGATGTAGCTGCTCCTGTAGAAGGAAGAGCAAATAAGCAATGGTGGACTGTATTTACTATCGCATTAATAGCATTCCTTTGGGGAATCGGTTGTATAGTATACACAATCTCTACCGGTATTGGTTCATGGGGATTAAACAAAACTGTAGGTTGGGCATGGGATATTACCAATTTCGTTTGGTGGGTAGGTATCGGTCACGCCGGAACACTTATTTCTGCCGTACTATTATTATTCCGTCAAAGATGGAGAATGGCCATTAACCGTTCTGCTGAAGCAATGACGATTTTCTCGGTAATCCAAGCTGGTTTATTCCCAATCATCCACATGGGTCGTCCTTGGTTAGCCTACTGGGTAGTGCCAATTCCAAATCAATTCGGATCACTATGGGTGAATTTTAACTCACCTTTACTTTGGGACGTTTTTGCAATCTCTACCTATCTTTCTGTATCATTAGTGTTCTGGTGGACAGGTTTATTACCCGATTTTGCAATGTTAAGAGACAGAGCTGTTACGCCGTTCGCTAAAAAAATCTATACCATCTTAAGTTTTGGATGGAGCGGAAGAGTAAAAGACTGGCAACGTTTTGAAGAAGTGTCTTTAGTGTTAGCTGGTTTAGCAACTCCGCTAGTACTGTCCGTGCACACTATTGTATCCTTTGACTTTGCTACTTCTGTAGTGCCAGGATGGCATACTACTATTTTTCCTCCTTATTTCGTTGCTGGAGCGGTTTTCTCGGGATTTGCGATGGTAAACACTTTGTTAATCATTATGAGGAAAGTTTCTAATCTTGAAGCATACATTACCGTTCAACACATCGAATTAATGAACATTGTAATCATGATTACAGGTTCTATCGTTGGTGTTGCTTATATCACTGAGTTATTTGTAGCTTGGTATTCAGGTGTGGAATATGAACAATATGCATTCTTAAACAGAGCAACAGGACCTTACTGGTGGGCTTACTGGTCAATGATGATTTGTAATGTTTTCTCTCCTCAGTTCATGTGGTTCAAAAAATTAAGAACAAGTATCATGTTCTCTTTTATCATATCAATTGTAGTAAATATAGGGATGTGGTTCGAGCGTTTCGTAATCATTGTAACTTCCTTACACAGAGATTACCTGCCATCTTCTTGGACTATGTTCCAACCAACATTTATAGATATCGGAATTTTCATCGGAACTATTGGTTTCTTCTTTGTTTTATTCCTTTTATATGCTAGAACATTCCCTGTGATTGCGCAAGCAGAGGTAAAAACAATCTTGAAATCTTCAGGAGAAAATTATAAAAGACAAAGAGAATTAGAAGGTCATAATCATTCAGATAAACATTAATAATTGCTATGAGTAGTAATAAAGTTATACACGCTATATATAATGATGATGATGTATTGATGGATGCAGTTCACAAAGCTAGAGCCGCTCATCATCACATTGAAGAAGTCTTTACTCCATTTCCTGTTCATGGTTTGGATAAAGCGATGGGAATTGCTCCAACGAGATTAGCCATTTGTGCGTTCATCTATGGATGTATTGGTTTAACAGTGGCTACGACGATGATGAATTATATTATGATTCAAGATTGGCCACAAGATATTGGAGGTAAACCAAGTTTTGCCTACTACCAAAATATGCCAGCCTTCGTTCCAGTTATGTTCGAGATGACCGTATTTTTTGCAGCACACTTAATGGTTATTACTTTTTATATGAGAAGTAAATTATGGCCTTTCAAACAAGCTGAAAATCCAGACGTAAGAACTACTGATGACCATTTTTTAATGGAAGTTTCAGTTAAAAATAATGAAGCTGAATTGGTTAAGTTTTTTGAAGAAACGGGAGCAATAGAAGTTAAAGTAATTGATAAGCATTAATATTAGATATGAAAAGTTTACTTAAAACAGCAGTATTATTAGGTATCATTGTTTCCTTTTCATCATGTCATGATAAATCGAAACCAAACTACCAGTACATGCCAAACATGTACGAATCGGTAGCTTATGAAACTTATTCAGAATCTAGTGCTTTCAATTCACCAACAGGTTTGCACGGTAAAGAAGGACAACTTCCTCCAGTAGGGTCTATTAAAAGAGGTTTCATTCCGTATGAAATCCCTAATACGACAGCCGGTTATGACTTAGCTAAAGCTACTTTAAAATCTCCTCTAGATTCTACAGCAGTAGATATGGAAAAAGCGCAAGGATTATTTGAAATTTATTGTGCTATTTGCCATGGTAATGCAGGTGATGGTCAAGGTAAATTAGTAAAACAACAAAAATTCCTTGGGGTTCCAAATTACAAAGACAGACAAATTACAGAAGGTAGTATATTCCATGTTCAAACCTATGGTTTAAATTCAATGGGTTCTTATGCGAATCAATTGAGCCAACAAGAACGTTGGATGGTTGCGGCCTATGTAATGGAGCTTAGAAGCAAATTATAATTGTAGAATAAACTGATTGTTATAGATATGTATACCTTTTCAAGTAAATTAAAAACTTTTTCTTTCGTCTTAATGCTCGTTGGAGTCTTAGGAATTGGGTATGGTTTCTTTACCGCACCAAAAACAATTCAAGACGTAGAAACAATTCTTGCTTCTGAAAGCCATGAGCACGGAGCGGCACACAATGCACAGGCCGTTGAAAAACACGATGTGAAAGCGGAAGCCGAACACCAGGAACACGCAGAACATGTGTTCCACCAATTACAAAATAAACCATGGGCTGCTTTATACGTAGCATGTATTTTTATTATGTTGATCTCTATGGGTGCTTTAGCATTCTACGCGATTCAACAAGTTGCTCAAGCAGGATGGTCTCCAGTATTATTTAGAGTAATGCAGGGTGTTACTTCTTATTTAGTGCCGGGCTCTATTATTTTCTTTTTACTATTAGTGCTTTCTGGTTTACACTTTAATCACCTATTTACATGGATGGATGAAGGAGTTACAGTAGTAGGTAGTAAGAACTACGACCACATGATTGCTGGTAAGTCAGGCTACTTAAATTTTCCTTTCTGGCTAATCAGAGCGGCTATATTTCTTGGAGGATGGAACCTTTACCGTTACTTATCGCGTAGAAATTGTTTAGCCCAAGATGAAGCTAATGATAATTCATTCTACAAAAAGAATTTTAAAATGTCAGCCGCGTTTTTAGTGTTTTTTATTGTATCTGAATCTATTATGTCTTGGGACTGGATTATGTCATTAGACCCGCATTGGTTCAGTACATTATTTGGATGGTATGTATTTGCAAGTTTCTTTGTGAGCGGAATTACTACTATTCAATTAGTAACTATCTATTTAAAATCGAAAGGTTATTTAGAAAATGTGAATTCAAGTCATATCCATGATTTATCTAAATTCATGTTTGGTATCAGTGTATTCTGGACCTATTTATGGTTCTCTCAATTCATGTTGATTTGGTATGCAAACATTCCTGAAGAGGTAACTTACTTCAAAATGAGAATTGAGCATTTCAATCTACCTTTCTTTGGTGCCTTTGTTTTAAATTTCATTATTCCAATATTACTTTTAATCAATACTGATTTCAAACGTATTTACTGGATTATTGTTATGGCGGGTATCATTATCTTGTTCGGACATTATGTTGATTTCTTCAATATGATTATGCCAGCAACGGTAGGAGATCAATGGTTTATCGGAGTTCCAGAAGTAGGGGCATTAATGTTCTTTATCGGATTATTTATTTTTGTAGTATTCACAACATTAACAAAAGCTCCTTTGGTTCCAAAACGCAATCCTTTCATTGAAGAAAGTAAACATTTTCATTATTAATATTTAAAGTAAATCTCAAATGACAACTCTTTTGGTACTTATAGTTGTAGTTTTATTGGCAGTTGCCTTATGGCAGTTAACTAAAATATTCGACTTAACTCAAGTAGGTGGAAATGTTAATACCACTCAAGTGGCAAACGATAACGATAACAAAGTTAATGGTTATTTAATGTTCGGGTTTTTGTGTTTCATTTACCTTACTACTATTTTCTGTCTTTGGAACTATAGTAAGTTTCCTTTGATCGGTGATTCAGCTTCAGCTCATGGTCCGCAAGTAGATAACTTAATGGTTATCTCATTAGTATTGATATTTTTTGTACAAACCGTTACTCAAGCGTTATTACACTACTTCGCATTCAAATACAGAGGAAGACAAGGTCAAAAAGCACTTTATTTTGCCGACAATAATAAATTAGAGTTCATCTGGAGTGTTATCCCCGCAATTGTGTTAGCAGGTTTAATTTTATACGGACTATACGACTGGACAAATATTATGTTTGTTGATCAAAAAGATAAAGATGAAGCTATAGTTATTGAATTATATGCGCAACAATTTAAATGGGAAGCGAGATACTCTGGAGCAGATGATGTTTTAGGTAAAGCTAACGTCCGTTATATTGAAGGGGTAAATAACTTAGGGGTTGATTTATCAGATCCAAATGCACAAGATGATTTTACTTCAACAGAATTACATTTACCAAAAGGTAAAAGAGTAATTTTCAAAATGCGTTCGCAAGATGTGTTACACTCTGCTTACATGCCTCACTTCAGAGCACAAATGAACTGTGTGCCTGGTATGGTAACGCAATTTTCATTCATCCCTACAGTAACTACTGCTGAGATGAGAGATAAACCAGCTATGATTGAAAAAGTAGCAGAAATCAATAGTATTAGAGCTAAGAAAAGTGAAGTATTAGTAGCAGCTGGTCAACCAGCACTTGATCCTTACACATTTGATTTTTTATTATTGTGTAATAAAATTTGTGGGGCTTCTCACTACAACATGCAAATGAAAATCGTTGTAGATTCTCCTGAAGAATATAAAGCTTGGTTGAAAGAAAATCAAGATAAAACGATTGTTTCAGCAGTAAAAAATGCAGCCGCAGAAGCTAAAAAAGCAGAAGCACCAGCAACATCTAAAGACTCAACTTCTCCAAAAAGTAAAGACACAACGGTCGTTGCTTCAGCAGAAATGAAATAAATAATAAAATTTAAAAGTTAACCTATATGTCAGCAGAAGCTCACAACCACGATCACAGTCACGACCACGAACACCACCATAAGGATACGTTCATTACTAAATATATTTTTAGTATTGACCATAAAATGATTGCCAAACAGTATTTGATTACGGGTATCATAATGGGTATTATTGGGGTAGGTATGTCTATGCTTTTCAGAATGCAATTAGCGTGGCCAGAGGAATCTTTCAAAATTTTTAGTTTCTTCCTAGGAGAAAGAATGGCTCCAGGTGGTGTAATGAATAATGAAACCTATTTAGCGCTAGTTACTATACATGGTACTATCATGGTATTCTTTGTACTAACCGCTGGTTTAAGCGGTACTTTTAGTAACCTACTTATTCCACTGCAAATTGGTGCACGAGATATGGCGTCTGGTTTCCTTAACATGATTTCCTATTGGTTATTCTTTGTCTCAAGTGTGGTAATGGTATGTTCCCTATTCGTTGAATCAGGACCTGCCTCAGCAGGATGGACAATCTATCCTCCTTTAAGTGCCTTGCCGCAAGCTATTTCAGGATCAGGTGCAGGGATGACACTTTGGTTGGTTTCTATGGCTATTTTCATTGCCGCATCATTATTAGGTTCTTTGAACTATATAGTGACCGTAATCAATTTGAGAACTAAAGGAATGTCAATGACTAGATTGCCTTTAACTATTTGGGCTTTCTTTATTACAGCAATTATCGGAGTTATTTCATTCCCTGTGTTATTGTCTGCTGCTTTAATGTTAATCATGGACAGAAGTTTCGGTACTTCTTTCTTTTTATCTGATATATACATCGCTGGTGAAGTTTTACATTACCAAGGTGGATCTCCTGTATTATTCGAACACTTATTCTGGTTCCTAGGACACCCTGAAGTATATATTGTATTATTACCTGCCTTAGGAATTACTTCAGAGGTTATTGCAACGAACTCACGTAAGCCTATCTTCGGTTACCGAGCGATGATTATGTCAATTATTGCTATTGCGTTTTTGTCAACAATCGTTTGGGGTCACCACATGTTCATCTCAGGGATGAATCCGTTCTTAGGATCGGTATTTACCTTCACAACATTATTGATTGCTATACCGTCTGCGGTTAAAGCGTTCAATTACATTACTACCTTATGGAAAGGTAACCTACAATTAAACCCTGCAATGCTTTTCTCAATCGGATTAGTTTCTACCTTCATAACAGGGGGTTTAACAGGTCTTATCCTTGGAGATAGTACGCTAGATATCAACGTACACGATACCTATTTCGTAGTAGCGCATTTCCACTTAGTAATGGGTATTTCTGCACTTTACGGTATGTTTGCCGGGATCTACCATTGGTTCCCTAAAATGTTCGGTAGAATGTTGAATAAGAACTTAGGGTACGTTCACTTCTGGGTAACGGCAATTTGTGCTTATGGTGTATTCTTCCCAATGCACTTCATAGGAATGGCTGGTTTACCAAGAAGATATTACACAAACACCAACTTCCCACTATTCGATGATTTGCAAAATGTAAACGTAATCATTACTTCTTTTGCATTAGTTGGAGGAGCATTCCAATTAGTATTCCTTTACAACTTCTTTAGTAGTATTTTCTACGGTAAGAAAACAGTTCAAAATCCATGGAGATCAAATACGTTAGAGTGGACGGCACCTATCAAACACATCCACGGTAACTGGGAAGGTGATATTCCAGAAGTACACAGATGGCCTTACGATTATAGTAAACCAGGTCACGATGAAGATTTCGTTCCTCAAAATGTACCCATGAAAGAAGGTGAAGAAGTATTACACCACTAATTCTTTCTCTTAGATATATAATAAATGCCTTTCCTAATCGAAAGGCATTTTTATTTGCAATCAACTTTGTTATATATTTGTAATATGAACGATAATCTCAATCCTACTAATTCTAATTTCAATCCCGAGGAGCTTGACCTTGAAAAAAAGTTAAGACCGCTTTCCTTTGACGATTTCACCGGACAAGAACAAGTCTTGGATAATTTAAAAGTCTTTGTTGAAGCAGCCAACCAACGAAATGAAGCGCTAGACCATACGCTTTTTCACGGGCCTCCCGGTTTGGGAAAAACAACACTTGCCAATATATTAGCAAATGAATTAGGGGTTGGAATTAAAATCACTTCGGGCCCAGTACTCGATAAACCAGGCGACCTAGCCGGTTTATTAACCAACCTAGAAGAACGGGATGTATTGTTCATTGATGAGATTCATCGTCTCAGCCCCGTAGTAGAAGAATATTTATATTCTGCAATGGAAGATTTCAAGATTGATATCATGATTGAGTCGGGTCCAAATGCAAGAAGCGTCCAAATCAACTTAAATCCGTTTACTTTAGTGGGTGCAACAACCCGCTCCGGACTTCTTACAGCTCCTATGAGAGCTCGTTTCGGTATTCAGAGCAGATTACAGTATTATAACACAGAACTCCTTACAACCATCGTCCAACGAAGTTCCAGCATTTTAAAAATGCCCATCACTATGGAAGCCGCTATTGAAATAGCCGGTAGAAGTAGAGGAACACCGCGTATAGCCAATGCATTACTTCGTCGAGTACGTGACTTTGCCCAAATAAAAGGGAATGGTAAGATTGATATCGAAATAGCGCGGTTTTCTTTAAAAGCTTTACATGTAGATGCACACGGTTTAGACGAAATGGACAACAAAATCCTAACCACCATCATTGAAAAATTTAAGGGCGGACCAGTAGGATTATCCACTCTTGCTACCGCCGTTTCCGAAAGTGGCGAAACCATAGAAGAAGTATACGAGCCATTCTTAATCCAAGAAGGTTTTATCGTTAGAACTCCTAGAGGTAGAGAAGTAACCGAGAAAGCTTATACGCACTTAGGCAAAATCAAAACCAATATCCAAGGAGGTTTATTTTGATTAACAACAAAGAAAAATATACTCAATTTATTAAAACCGAAGCCCAACGCCTCGGTTTTTTGTCTTGTGGTATCTCAAAAGCGGGCTTCCTAGAACAAGAAGCACCTCGATTGGAAAAGTGGTTAAATCAAAACCAACACGGCTCCATGAGTTTCATGGAAGAGCATTTTGATAAACGCTTAAATCCAACCCTTTTAGTAGAGGACTCAAAAAGTGTCATCTCGCTGCTACTCAATTATTATCCTGCCGAACTACAAAATTCAGACAGTTACAAAATTTCTAAATACGCCTACGGCAAAGACTACCACAATGTCATCAAACGTAAAGTAATCAAACTGCTAAAATCCATCAAAAGAGAAATAGGGGATGTGTCAGGAAGAGCCTTTGTAGATATTGCCCCCATAATGGATAAAGCGTGGGCCGCCAAAAGTGGTCTAGGGTGGATCGGTAAAAACAGTAACCTGTTAACCCAAAAAGTAGGTTCCTACTATTTTATAGCCGAATTAATTATCGATTTAGAATTACAATACGACAATCCAACGACCGACCATTGCGGAACCTGCACTGCCTGCATCGATGCTTGCCCTACACAAGCCATCATCGCGCCCTATGTAGTAGACGGCAGTAAATGCATTTCCTATTTCACCATTGAGCTAAAAGAAAACATGCCCCTAGAAATGAAAGGCAAAATGGACGATTGGATTTTTGGCTGCGACGTCTGTCAAGACGTATGCCCCTGGAATAAATTTTCTATACCGCACAACGAAACTGCTTTTACGCCCTATCCCGAATTACTCTCGTACTCCAAAAAAGATTGGGAAGAAATTACAAC
>CANBOV010000009.1 GCA_947371275.1 Flavobacteriaceae bacterium
TAATTATAAAGACGTTCTAACTATAAATAAGATTAAATGGGAAGAAGAACAACATACAGTTGAGTTAATTCTCAATGCCGATTTGGTGATGAAAAGTCCTGGTATCCCTGAAAAATCTCCTATAGTAAAAAAGTTATTAGAAAAGCAAATACCTGTAATATCTGAAATTGAATTTGCTGCTGATTATACAAAAGCAAAGACGATTGGAATAACAGGAAGTAATGGAAAAACAACTACCACGATGTTAACCTATCATTTGCTTAAGGAAGGTGGATTAAATGTGGGATTAGGGGGTAACATAGGAAAAAGTTTTGCTTGGCAAGTAGCAGAAGAAAACTATGATTATTATGTGCTAGAGTTAAGTAGTTTTCAATTAGACGGGATATATAATTACAAGCCCGATATCGCCATCATAACAAATATCAGCCCGGATCATTTAGATCGTTATGATTACAAATATGAAAATTATATAGCATCAAAATTTAGAATTACAATGAACCAAACAGAAGAAGATTATCTCATCTATGATGCTGATGATGAGGCTATTTCAGAATGGTTTAGACTAAATAAAACAAAAGCAAAATTAATTCCATTTTCATTAACAAAAACTTTTGAAACAGGAGCCTTTATAAAAAACGACACTATGGATATTATCATCAACAACGAGGAATTTGAAATGAAAACTGGAGAGGTTTCATTGGAAGGAAAACACAACATGAAAAACGCAATGGCTGCTACATCTGTAGCCCAGTTGATGAAAATTAGAAAAGAAACAATTCGTGAAAGTTTATCCAATTTCCAAGGGGTAGAGCATCGTTTAGAAAAAGTACTCAAAATTCAAAATGTTCAGTATATAAATGATAGTAAAGCAACAAATGTGAATGCAACTTTCTTTGCTTTAGACAGTATGACAGTACCTACAGTTTGGATAGTCGGAGGTGTTGATAAAGGGAATGATTATCATGAGTTGATGTCGTTAGTGCGTGAGAAAGTAAAAGCAATTATTTGTCTAGGTGTTGATAATAAAAAGATTGTAGATGCATTTGGAAATGTTGTTGATATGATGGTTGAAGTAGATAATATGCGAGATGCAGTAAATACAGCTAGTCATATAGCAGAGAAAGGTGATGTTGTTTTATTATCGCCTGCTTGTGCAAGTTTTGATTTGTTTCAAAATTATGAAGATAGAGGAAGACAATTTAAAGTAGCGGTTCAAAATCTATAGTTTATTATGAAAGAGCTAATTTATAGTCTAAAAGGAGATAAAGTCATCTGGGCATTCGTGGCTCTGTTGGCTCTATTTTCTTTTATGCCAGTATTTAGCGCTAGTAGTAACTTGGCCTATATGCGTCATGGTTCCGGAAATGCTTTAACATATCTATTAAAGCATGGAGCGCAAGTCTTTGTAGGATTTTTTATATTGTATAAGGTTCACAAAGTTCCATATCATTATTTCAGAACAATTTCAAGATTGTTGTTGCCTGTCGTTTGGCTACTTTTGATATATACTTTATTAAAGGGAACTGTAATTGATGGTGCTAATGCAAGTCGTTGGATTCAAATTCCATTTATAGGAATTACATTTCAAACATCAACTTTAGCCTCAATAGTTTTATACGTTTTTGTGGCAAGGTATTTATCCAAAACAAGGGAGACCGCAATCACTTTCAAATCTTCTCTCTGGGAATTATGGCTTCCTGTTTTTGTTACTATAATATTAATTCTGCCAGCAAATTTATCTACAGCAGCCTTAATATTTTCAATGGTAATGATTTTGACATTCATTGGAAAATATCCAATTAAATATATTGGAATCATCATAGGTGCCGGAATTTTAGGATTAGTCTTTTTCATCCTAGTTGCCAAAGCTTTTCCTGGAGCATTTCCAAATCGAGTTGATACGTGGATTAGTCGCATTGATAACTTTACAAGTAATAAATCAGATGAAGATGATTATCAAATTGAGAAAGCAAAAATTGCAATAGCTTCAGGAGGAATTTATGGTTTAGGACCTGGTAAAAGTGTTCAAAAAAATTTTTTACCACAATCGTCTTCTGATTTCATTTATGCGATAATTGTAGAAGAATATGGTTTATTTGGAGGATTGTTAGTTATGGGATTATACCTTTTACTACTCTTTCGCTTTGTTGTAGCAGCTCATAAAGCCAATTCTCTTTTTGGTAAGCTTGTTGTTATTGGGCTGGGATTTCCCATTATTTTTCAAGCTTTTACAAATATGGCTGTGGCTGTGGAGTTATTGCCTGTTACAGGTCAGACCTTACCTTTAATTAGTTCAGGAGGAAGTTCGATTTGGATGACTTGTATAGCTCTTGGAATTATTTTAAGTGTGACTAAAAAAGAAGAAGAAGTAGCTGAAGAACAAGCCGAAAAGCAAAAAAGAGAAGAGGCGTTGCAAATGCTTATAGATAAACAATTGTTAGAAGACGAAGTAGCTGAACAAGAAGATTTTTCTATAGAAGATGTAGCAAATCCCTTGGAGCCTATATTAAAAAGGAATTAGAATGAAACAACCTAGATTCATAATAAGTGGGGGTGGAACAGGAGGGCATATCTATCCTGCTATTGCTATTGCTAATGAATTAAAAGCACGTTTCCCCGAAGCGGAATTTCTGTTTGTAGGTGCCAGTGATAAAATGGAAATGCAAAAAGTACCCCAAGCGGGATATAAAATTGTAGGGCTTTGGATTGCTGGTTTGCAACGTAAACTAACATTACAAAACGCGATGTTTCCATTTAAACTCATAAGTAGTTTATGGAAGTCAAGAAAAATAGTAAGAAAATTTAATCCCGATGTTGTTATTGGAACAGGAGGTTTTGCTAGCGGACCTTTATTACAGGCAGCCAACAGTTTAAATATTCCAACGTTAATTCAAGAACAAAATTCATTTCCAGGGATTACCAATAAATTATTAAGTAAAAAAGCAAATTCAATTTGTGTAGCATATGAAAATTTAGAACGTTTTTTTCCAAAGAATAAAATAGTTCTTACAGGTAATCCAATTCGTCAAGATTTATTAAATGTTGATTCAAAAAGAGAAGAAGGAATCTCTTATTTTAAATTAGACACAAATAAACAAACACTATTAATACTTGGAGGAAGTTTAGGGGCTAGAAGAGTCAACCAGCTCATAGCAAAAGAAATAGATTTTCTTATGAAAAGTGGGGTTCAGGTGTTTTGGCAATGTGGTAAGTTTTATTTTGAAGAATACAAAGGGTTTAATGAGAATGAAAATGTACAAGTTGTGGCTTTTATAGACAAAATGGATTTGATTTATGCCGCTTCAGATATTGTGATTTCTCGTGCTGGAGCTTCATCTGTTTCTGAACTGTGTTTAGTTGGAAAACCAACTATTTTTATCCCGTCTCCTAATGTGGCAGAGGATCATCAAACCAAAAATGCAAAAGCTATCGTAGATAAAAATGCCGCTATCCTCTTAAAGGAGGATGATTTAGAATGTCAATTTGAAGAGGTTTTTTCAAATTTGATTTCCAATAAAAATAAACAACTAGATCTAAGCAATAATATTAAAAAATTAGCTAAACCAAATGCAACAAAAAATATTGTTGAAGAAATAATTAAATTGATTGATAAAAAGTGAATTTAAGCCAAATACATAACGTCTATTTTATCGGTATCGGAGGCATCGGAATGAGTGCTTTAGCACGATATTTTCAAAATATTGGCAAAAATGTTTCAGGTTACGATAAGACCCCAACCATGTTGACCGATGAGTTGATTGCTGCTGGGATGAACATTCACTTTGAAGATAATATCAGTTTAATTCCAGTAGATTATTACGTGGAAAACACCTTGATAATTATTACCCCTGCAGTACCAATTTCGCATTCAGAATGGAATTATTTTTTAGAACGAAATTATGTAGTAAAAAAACGGGCTGAAGTATTAGGGATAATAACAAAAGACACTTTTTGTTTTGCTGTAGCTGGAACGCATGGAAAAACTACTACATCTAGTATTCTTGGACATATTTTATATGAAAGCGGTGCTGATGTAACTGCTTTTCTAGGCGGAATCGTTGAAAATTACCACTCTAATTTAATTGGAAATGGTAAAACTATAACTGTGGTTGAAGCCGATGAATTCGATCGTTCCTTTTTGCATTTGCATCCAAATATTGCTTGTGTAACCTCCATGGATGCTGATCATTTAGATATATACGGAGATAGAAATGCTATTGAAGAATCCTTTCGTGAATTTGCTGATAAAGTAGAAAATAAAAATAATCTATTCGTTCCAAAGGGATTGCCTTTAGTAGGTATAACTGCCGGAATCGATGAAGAGGCTACCTATAAGGCTTTCAATATTCGTATCGAAAATGGTTTTTACGTTTTTGATGTACAAACGCCAACAGAAATCATAGAAAATATACATTTTGGTTTGCCTGGAAGGCACAATTTAATGAATGCCTTGATGGCTTTGGCGATGGCTAAAACTTATGGTACCCCAACCGAGTCCATTGCTAGAGCCTTGGCTTCATTTAAAGGAATACAACGCCGATTTTCATATCAAATTAAGTCAGATGCATTGGTTTATATTGATGATTATGCGCATCATCCAACTGAAATTAATGCCGTGCATCAAGCGGTAAGGGAATTATATCCAAATGAAAAAGTAGTAGCAATATTTCAACCTCATTTGTTTAGTAGAACTAAAGATTTTGTAAATGATTTTGCTAAAAGTTTGTCTCAGTTTGACGAGATTTTATTGTTAGATATTTATCCAGCAAGAGAATTACCAATGGAAGGAATTACCTCCAGTTGGCTGCTTTCCAAAATAGAAAATCCAAATAAGAAATTGATTTCAAAATCTGAATTGATACCCGCCATTTTAGCTAGCGAAGCTAAAATAATTGTCACAATCGGCGCTGGAGATATTGGCGAATTAGTACCAAAAATTAAAGTGGCTTTATCATGAAGATTTTTACCTGGATAAATATTAGATTAGTCTTGATGTTTGCAGTTGTAATCTTCCTGTATTCATTCACTTCTCATCGAAATGCACTAAGAAAAATTCAAAAAACAGAGGTTGTTTTTGTTGGTGAAAACACCCTTTTTTTGAAGGAGGAAACGGTTAATAAATTGTTAATAGAAAAAAATACAGACCTAAAAACTTTAAATAAAGTTGATTTAGATTTGAATAAATTGGAAAAGTCCATCAACAAGCAAGAGATGATCCAAAAAGCAGAGGTTTTTGTCAGTGTTGATGGGGTTTTAAAAGCGGTGGTGAAACAAAAAACACCCATTGGAAGAGTGTTTGACAAGGCAGGTTCTTTTTATATTGATTATGAGGGAAGTAGTATGCCGTTATCAGATAATTATACAGCCAGAGTTCCGCTACTATCGGGGGAGATTGCAGTAGTAAAAAAGGAAAAATTATCTGAAGTTTTAAGGATGATTGATAAAGATGAGTTTTTGAAAAAAAACATCATAGGTGTGCAAGTTTTGCCTAACGGTAGCCTGATTATGGCGAATAGAAATTATGATTTTCAAATCGATTTTGGTAGGACTATTAACATCGAAAGAAAATTTAAGAATTATAAAGCATTTTTTCAAAAAGCAGTTTTAGATAGTACTTTGAATAAATACAGAAGAATCAACTTGAAGTTTACCAAACAAGTGGTATGCAGTAAATAGAAGATTATGGAAAAAGAGAATATCGCAGTAGGATTAGACATTGGAACCACCAAAATTGTTGCCATGATTGGCAAGAAGAATGAGTATGGTAAATTAGAAATTTTGGGTGTAGGTAAATCCAAAAGTCTAGGTGTGGCGCGTGGTGTAGTTAATAATATTACACAGACTATTCAGTCCATCCAACAAGCTGTTCTTGAAGCTGAAAATAATTCAGGTTATAAAATAAATGATGTAGTGGTGGGAATTGCAGGTCAGCATATCCGTAGTATACAACACACAGATTATGTAATCAGAAATAATCCAGAAGAGGTTATTAGTGGCAAGGATATCCAATTATTGATAGATCAAGTAAATAAATTGGCTATGCTTCCCGGAGAAGAAATAATACACGTTTTGCCGCAAGAATTTAAAATTGATGGTCAAACAGAAATAAAAGAACCAATAGGAATGTATGGGGCGAGATTAGAAGCTAGTTTTCACGTTGTTGTGGGACAAGCGTCTTCTATTCGAAATGTGGGCAGATGTATTCAAAGTTCAGGTATTGAATTATCGGGATTGACACTTGAGCCTTTAGCTTCAGCCGATGCCGTTTTGAGTCAAGAAGAAAAAGAAGCTGGAGTTGCGTTGATTGATATAGGAGGGGGTACCACAGATTTAGCTATTTTCAAAGATGGCATCATTCGCCATACCGCCGTTGTACCTTTCGGTGGAAATGTAATTACTGATGATATTAAAGAGGGTTGCTCTATTATTGAAAAACAAGCTGAATTATTAAAAACAAAATTTGGTTCCGCATGGCCAGGTGAAAATAAGGATAATGAGATTGTATCCATTCCAGGGTTAAGAGGAAGAGACCCTAAAGAAATTTCATTAAAGAATTTATCCAAAATAATTCACGCTCGTGTTGTGGAAATTATTGAGCAAGTGTTCACAGAAATTAAAGCTTATGGGCATGAAGATCCCCGTAAAAAACTAATTGCAGGTATAGTATTAACAGGAGGAGGTTCTCAATTGCAACACATAAAACAGTTGGTAGAATACATTACTGGAATGGATACTAGAATAGGCTATCCAAACGAACATTTGGCAGGCAATTCAAGTGAGGAGATTTCAAGTCCTTTGTTTGCAACTGCTGTTGGTTTAGTGATGAATAGTATAGAAAACAATTCAAATAGTGCATACAAAATTGAATTGAAAAAAGAAGTAGTAGCTGAAGTTCAAAAACAAGTTGTTTTTCAGCCTGTCTTTGAGGATAAAGAAGAAGAAGGGAACAACCATAAAAACGTGGAAGTAGAATTACCTGTAACAACAATTGCTTCAGAAACGACAGAAGGTAAAATAAGACGGTCATTTTTTGATCGCTACGTCGACAAGATTAAAGATTTTTTAGATAACGCAGAATAAAGACGCGAGCATAGTGAACTAGCGTCGCCTATAAAGTGAAGGAAAGCCCATAGGGCTTCAGTTAATTTCGCTATAGCGAAATACTCAAACAGTATACAGAATAAAACCTAACAAACACCAAAATAGTATGATAAGCAACTCAGAATTTGGAAGCATCTCATTTGATTTACCAAAGAATCAATCAAATGTGATAAAAGTAATTGGAGTTGGTGGCGGCGGAAGCAACGCGATCAATCACATGTTCAAACAAGGAATAAAAGGAGTTGATTTTATAGTTTGTAATACAGACTCACAAGCACTTCAAAATAGTGCAGTACCTAATAAAATTCAGTTAGGTGTAAACTTAACTGAAGGTCTTGGAGCCGGTGCAAATCCTGATGTTGGACAACAATCTGCTTTGGAAAGTATTGCTGATATAGAACAAATGTTGGATACCAACACTAAAATGGTATTCATTACCGCTGGTATGGGGGGAGGTACAGGAACAGGTGCTGCTCCAGTCATTGCGCAATTGGCTAAAGAAAGAGGAATTCTTACAGTTGGAATTGTGACAATGCCGTTTCAGTTTGAAGGTAAAGTTCGTCAAGACCAAGCCGAGTTAGGTGTTGAAAAATTAAGAAAGCAAGTTGATTCTTTGATTGTTATCAATAACAATAAATTAAGAGAAGTATACGGTAACTTAGGTTTTAAAGCCGGATTCTCAAAAGCAGATGAAGTGTTAGCTACCGCTTCTCGTGGAATTGCCGAGGTAATTACACATCATTACACACAAAATATCGACTTGAAAGATGCTAAAACGGTACTTTCTGATAGTGGTAGAGCTATTATGGGTTCTGCTGCAGCTACAGGAGATAATCGTGCAAAAGAAGCTATCATTTCAGCACTAGATTCTCCTTTGTTAAATGATAATAAAATCACAGGTGCCAAAAACGTATTGTTGCTTATCGTTTCGGGTTCTAACGAAATTACTATAGACGAAATAGGAGAAATCAATGACTATATCCAATCGGAAGCCGGTCATAATGCCAACATTATTATGGGAGTTGGTGAAGATGAAACGTTAGGTGAAGCTATTGCCGTTACTATAATTGCTACAGGTTTTAATCCAGAACAGCAAAATGGCCTTTTAAACATTGAGTCAAAAAAAATTATACACTCGCTAGATGGCGAACATAAATTAGAGCGTGATTTAACCCAAAAGCCGGTAGAAGTTTTTCAAGCTTTAACTGAAACTCTTTCTGAAGTTAAAGAACAAAAAGTAGTCTTCGAATTAATCGAAGACGAAATTCAAGTGCCTGTTGCTGCTCCGGTCACTGCTGCGTCTATTGATGATAATGAGTTAATCGCGATGAACCAATTCATTCGTAATTTAGATGTGACGTTCGAAATCGTATCACCGATAAAAGACATTGATTTCAAAATAACTACTCCAGAAGTTCGTGAAATGAATGTAGTAGAGCCTCAAAGCATTATTGAAGAAGAACAAATAACTTTCACTTTTGATATGCCAGCTACTCCAACTTTTGAAAAAGTTGAAGCAGTTGAAGAAAATAGAATAGTATTTGATTTATCTGAAGCAAATGAGATTGTAGTAAATGAAGCGGTTCAGTTTGTGCCAGTAACCGAATTAAACGAAGAAGGCATCATCAAATATTCTTTAGAAGAATATATGGAGTTAGAAAACGATTTGCTAAATTCGAAACCTGCAGTGGCCGTTAAACCGGAAGAGCCCGTTGCAGAAGAGCTAAACATCACTTTAAAGCCACAGGCAGATACAAATAAACCAGTTTCTACAGTAATGCATTTCGAAGACATTTCGCCAGTAGAAATGACAATTGAAGAAACCTTAAAACATAGAGCTGACGAGCGCAGAAGAAAGTTAAAGGAATTCAATTATAAATTCCATAACAACCCTTCTCGGATTGAAGAAATGGAAAAAGAACCGGCATACAAACGTTTAGGACTTGATTTGTCAAACAATGAGCAAAACGCTAATACCAACTCAAGAATGTCTCTTGGAATCGATAGTAATGATGATATGCAAATTCGTTCCAATAATTCATTCCTGCACGATAATGTAGATTAATCTACCCTAAATTAAATTACTAACCCGAAAATTTCAATGAGATTTTCGGGTTATTTTTTTTACCTTCGCAGTGCTTATAAGATCCAGGAGGTGCAATAATGAAATTTGAACAATTGAACAATCAAATAATCTATATATGAGTTTAGAAACACAAATCATGGACGAAATGAAAAACGCCATGAGAGCCAAAGATACCGTTGCCCTCGAAGCCTTAAGAGCTATCAAGTCGGGAATTATCATGGCAAAAACGGAGGCTGGAGCAAGTGAGACTATAGCAGCTGAAGACGAAATTAAATTATTACAGCGCTTAGTAAAACAACGTAAAGACAGCGCTACTATATATAAAGAACAAGGACGTTCCGATTTAGCCGAGCCTGAATTAGCTCAAGTGGCAGTAATTGAAAAGTTCCTACCTGCTCAATTATCTGAAGCAGAAGTAGAAGCTACCGTAGCCGCTATTATAACTGAAGGGGGTTTCTCAGGAATGGCTTCAATGGGACAAGTAATGGGGAAAGCATCGGCCGCTTTAGCCGGTAAAACAGATGGTAAAACCATATCCACAATCGTTAAAAAATTATTAGCATAAATCCAAGGGGAGGTAAGCTTCTAAATAAAAAATGGCTGCGTAGTTCAACTGGATAGAATATCAGATTTCGGCTCTGAGGGTTGGGGGTTCGAATCCCTTCGCGGTCACGAATAAATAGAATAGCATAGAAAATGTCTGAGCTTGCTCAAGCATTTTCTATGCTATTCTATTTTCAAAGCGGAGCTTTGAGGGAACTTGTGATAACAAAATCCCATATACATTATAAATGATGTCTGAGGTTGCTCAAGCATTTTCTATGCTATTCTATTTTCAAAGCGGAGCTTTGAGGGAACTTGTGATAACAAAATCCCATATACATTATAAATGATGTCTGAGCTTGCTCAAGCATTTTCTATGCTATTCTATTTTCAAAGCGGAGCTTTGAGGGAACTTGTGATAACAAATCTGTATCTATGCGCACTTGTATAAACAAGTGTAGATATGCGTATTCTGCTTTTTTTTCTAAACAATTGGACCATAAAAGTTGCCCATCCTAACTTTCATTGTAAAACGTTTCCACCTGCCTTTTTGGGCTCTAGCTGCCGTACAATTAGTTTACATCATTATCATTTACAAATGTTCTATTAATATTTGTGGTATTCTAATAAAAAAAACTTAATTTTGTTTAATATTTAATTGTAAAGATTAAACAAGATGCCAAAGCCTATACTGGGAACAATAGAAAAAGAAAACCTTTCTGAAGCACATATTGATCGAATTATAGAAATGGCCTGGGAAGACCGTACTCCCTTTGATGCCATCACATTTCAATTTGGTTTGTCAGAAGCGGATGTTAAAGCCCTAATGAAAAAGGAACTGAAATTTTCCAGCTACAAATTGTGGCGCCAGCGAGTAGAGGACTGCAAAACCAAACACACGGCCAAAAGAAGCCAGGACATTGAGCGTTTCAAATGCACTAGACAACGCAACATTTCTAATAATAAAATATCCAAACGCTAGCACTATGGGAAAAGAAAGACCAGATAATGTAGTATACTCCAACGAAGAGGGCTACAATGCTAGTTTGTTATCATATTCCACCAATGTAGGTGCTCCAGTCATCCGAGTGGATGATGTAGTTTCCTGGAAAAGCAGAGGCATTACTACTGTAAATAAAGAATTGGAACTAAAGTTTAACGAACTTAAAGCACAATACGAGTCCTTGATGAAAGAATACGAATGGAATGAATTAGTGTATAGTGCTAGGTTCGCTTTCGAACCCGTAATAGGCGAGATCTACCATTTGTACAGAGGAGAGGATGGAGTCAATTTTCTCTCTCTAATCGCACCATACGAATGGAATAAAGAACACATCGGGACTTTTAAATTGAATAGCGATAAAAAATGGGTAGTAATGGAATAAGTAAATCGCTTGCCAATCCCAACCCTTAATAACCCTTTATATGGTAAAACATTTCTCTTCCGTAGCTATTGCAGCCTTGGAAAAACAAACCCGAGTACACCTAATCAATAGTCTGGGAGGCTTTAAAAGTGTTGCCCTAGTTGGAACTTCAGATAGTGAAGGCAATACAAATCTAGCCATATTTAGCTCTGTTTTTCATATTGGTGCTAATCCGCCTTTAATCGGGTTAATTTTTCGCCCCACACCTCCCGAACGTAATACCTTCAATAATATAATTAAAACGGGATTTTATACCTTAAATCATATAAATGAGGGGATATACAAGCAAGCCCATCAAACATCAGCACGTTATGATAAAGAGGTGTCTGAATTTGAAAAGACAGGTTTAGTACCTATATATAAAGATGGTTTCTTTGCTCCCTATGTAGCTCAAAGTAATATACAACTTGGACTAGAATTTAGAGAAAAAATAGATATTGCGATTAATAATACTACCTTACTAATTGGCGAAATTATCCAATTGTATATTCCAGAAGATTGTCTTGGTGAAGATGGTTTCATCGATTTAGAAAAAGTCAATACCATCACTTGCTCAGGATTAGATAGCTATCACAAAACGGTGCAACTAGACCGATTAAGTTATGCCAAACCCTTTAAGGATCTAACCTCGTTAAGAGATTAATAATCAAATTTTAACTCTATGAAGAGTGTAAAAAAACAAAACCTTCCTCATAAAATATGCATTGTCTGTCTAAAACCCTTTACGTGGAGGAAAAAATGGGAAAAGGTATGGGTTGAAGTAAAATATTGCAGTGATAAATGCAGAATGAATAGATAATATGAGCAAAACACTTCGTTTAATACTGGGGGACCAACTCAATAGCAATCACTCATGGTTTTCGACTCTAGATGATTCTATAATTTATGTGATGATGGAAATCCAATCAGAAACAGATTATGCATTGCATCATATCCAAAAAGTAGTGGGTATTTTCGCTGCCATGCGTGACTTTGCAGCAGATTTAAAAAAAATGAATCATCAAGTAATTTACTTCAAGATAAATGATGATAACAATCTACAAACATTTGATAAAAATATTAAAAAGCTCATTTCAGAAAATAGTTTTACTCGGTTTGAATACCAATGGCCTGACGAATATCGGGTAGATATGGTTTTAAAAAAATTAAGCGCGTCGATTGCAATAGAAAGCGAAGCAGTGGATACAGAACATTTTTTTACAACCAGAAATGAATTACGAGAATTCTTTCTAGGCAAGAAAACTTATTTAATGGAAAATTTCTATCGCGCTTTACGTAAAAAGCATCATGTTTTAATGGAGGGTGACCAACCGATGACGGGTCAATGGAATTATGACTCCGAAAATCGTAAAAAATTACCAAAAGGCCATAAGCCTACACCACCTTTTCTCTTCAATAATGAGTTAACATCGCTTTATGACGAGATTGTGCTGTCAAATTGTAAAACAATAGGTAACATTGATGCCTCTCAATTTCTATGGCCCATCAATCGAAAACAGTCCTTAGACCTATTAGATTTTTTTGCCATCGAATGTTTACCCTTATTTGGCACCTATCAAGATGCAATGATTCCCAACGAATGGTCACTTTATCATTCGAGACTCTCATTTTCATTGAACATCAAATTACTATCGCCTCTCGAAGTGATTACCCGGGTGGTAACTGAATGGAAGAACAGACCTACCGAAATTGAATTCAATCAAGTAGAAGGCTTTGTTCGTCAAGTGATTGGTTGGCGCGAATATATGCGTGGCATATATTGGAACAAAATGCCAAATTATGCGACGCTGAATTACTTCAATAATCAAGGTTCATTGCCAACCTGGTTTTGGACCGGAAAAACCAAAATGAATTGTTTAAAAGACGCAATAAATCAATCATTACAATATGCCTACGCTCATCATATTCAGCGTTTAATGCTTACCGGGAATTTTGCGCTGTTAGCAGAAGTTCACCCAGATAAAATAGACGAATGGTATCTAGGAATCTATATTGATGCCTTTGAATGGGTTGAAATTACAAACACAAGAGGGATGAGCCAATTTGCCGATGGTGGTATTGTGGGTACCAAACCTTATGTGAGTTCTGCTGCTTACATAGACAAAATGAGTCACTATTGTGGCAGTTGTTACTATAAAAAAAATATAAAAGTAGGGGATAAAGCCTGTCCTTTTAATAGTTTGTACTGGAATTTTTATGCCAGAAATGAAAGTAAATTAGCTTCAAATCCTCGTATAGGAATGATGTATAACGTATGGAAAAAAATGAAAGCAGAAGATAAAACAGCGTTATTGGAACAAGCCAAGTATTATTTAAATAATATAAACGATTTATGAAAACTACTATTGTTTGGTTCAAAACCGATTTGCGGTTACACGATAATGAAACCCTTATAAAAGCCATTGCGCAAAGTGATTCCATAGTGCCAATCTATTGTTTTGACGCCGATCATTTTACTACGACAGCCTTTGAATTTCAAAAAACAGGGGCTTTTAGAGCACAATTTCTGAATGAATCGTTAGCTGATTTAGATAAAAATTTAAGAGCACTAGGCTCGGGCCTACTCATTCTTAGAGGAAAACCCGAAATTGAAATTCCAAAAGTAGTGCAACAATATAAAGCCACCAAATTAATGGCAAAGAGAGAGGTGTCTTATGAAGAAAAGCAAACGGAATCCCGCGTCCAAACAGCACTTTATAAATTGAAATGCGAACTACAAACCTACAGTACTAGTACCCTTTACCATGCCGAAGATTTGCCTTTTAGCATTAAAGACATCCCCGATGTGTTCACTAATTTCAGAAAAAAAATAGAAAAAGAATCCTTGATTAGAGCTCCTTTTGAGAAGCCAAGTCAAATTATTTCCCCCTTACTAGACCCTATTGAACTACCTTCACTAGAATCGTTAAACTTAAAGAAGCTATCCATTGATAAAAGGGCTGCTCTTGCTTTTAAAGGAGGTGAAACGGAAGCAATTCAGCGCTTGAATCATTATTTTTTTGAAACTAAAGGAATTGCTACCTACAAAGAAACCAGAAATGGCCTTGTGGGCCCTGATTATTCATCAAAGTTTTCAGCATGGTTAGCCATGGGATGTATTTCGCCCAGGTTTATAGTTCAGGAATTGAAAAAATTTGAATACCAATTCGGGGCCAATGAATCGACCTACTGGTTAGTCTTTGAATTGTTGTGGCGTGATTATTTTAGATTCATGATGAAAAAATACAACAGTAAGTTATTTCAGCAAGCCGGTATTCAAAACAAAGAACTCCCGGTAAATCCCCATGATGTTAAAAGCCTTCAATCATGGATTGAAGGAAAAACCAGAGTCGATTTTGTTGATGCCAATATGATCGAATTGAAGCGTACCGGATTCATGAGTAATCGTGGACGTCAAAATGTAGCCAGCTATTTATGCAATGATTTAAAATTAGATTGGCGCTATGGTGCAGCTTACTTTGAACAACAACTTATTGATTATGATGTGTGCAGTAATTGGGGAAATTGGGCCTATCTCGCCGGAGTAGGAAATGATCCCAGAGGGAACCGTTATTTCAACATTGAAAAGCAAGCCTCCGATTATGATAAAAATAAAAGTTTTAGGAATTTATGGTTGAAAACTTTGAGAATGCAATAGTTTCTCTCGGTGTTTCTATTAAATCTAACTTTTAAAAGCTTTTTTAATATCTTTCGAGAATGGAAATTTTTGGAATTCTACTGGTGTTATTAGTGTTAGGGGGTTTTTTGCTTCTAATAGTAATGACTTTTGTGAGTGTAATAGATGATGTTTGGATTTTAATTTTTAAAAAACCGCTTTACATCCACTTTTACATCAAATTAAAAAAAATTCCTGCCAAACAAGAAAGTATTCTTAGGGATAATTTTGAATACTATAAAAACTTAGCACCCAAAGAAAAAAGGTATTTTCAACACCGTTTAGCTAGTTTTACAACACAATATGATTTTATACCTCGAAATGATTTTGAAGTCACTAATGAAGTTCAAACACTCATAGCTGCTACTTATGTTATGCTAACATTTGGAATGAGACGCTATTTAATTGATGCTTTTGATAAAATTATCATTTATCCAGATGTTTATTATTCTACACTCAACGAGGAATACCACAAAGGGGAATATAATCCTCATATGAAAGCTGTTGTCTTTTCATGGAATGATTTTAGGATCGGTTATGATATTACTAACGATAATTTAAATTTAGGAATTCACGAATTTACTCATGCAGTCTTGTATCATAGCTTGAGAAGCAGCGATGCCAGTTCCCTGAATTTTAAAATGCATTATGAACAATTGGTTAAAGAGGTAAATTATCATCCAAACAGGCAAAGACTAATCGATTCTAATTATTTTAGAATTTATGCCTATACAAATGCCTACGAATTTATTTCAGTTGTGGTCGAACATTACTTTGAAACACCTGATATGTTTCAAAATGAATTCCCACAATTGTATAGAAATGTGAGTTTAATGTTAAATCACAAACAATAATTCTACCAAAATACAGTATATAATGCTGCCAAAACGGCGAGTATAATTACCATTCCTACTATAAAACTTGGAGATAACTTAAACATCGATTTATCAACCTCTAAGCCATTTGTACGAACTCCTTTTTTGGTTTCATAAAGGCTTATAATTCCCATTCCTAGGATGCATATAATGAACACAAATCCCATACGGTCAATAAATGGGATTTCATAAACTCCGTTTGCATTGGGTACCGAAAAGCCCATAGGATGTAAAAAGTCCAAATCAATAAAAGAAGGCATCACCGTAAAAAGTATGGAAAATAGCAAACCGCCAATCATGGCAAATAGTGCCGCATTTGAAGTAGTTTTTTTCCAAAAGAATCCCATAATAAACATCGCAAATACTCCAGGACTTACAAGACCTGTACACTCTTGAATAAATTGAAATCCTCCCTTTTTATTAATTCCTAAAAAGGGAGCAATAACTACCGCAATCAACATAGCTGAAAAGATGGTTATTTTTCCAATCTTCACTAGTCGCTTCTCATTGGACTCAACATTTATATGGTTTTTATAAATGTCTAAAGTAAAAATGGTGGCAATACTATTGGCTTTGCCTGCTAATGAGGCAACAATAGCCGCCGTCAAAGCTGCAAATGATAATCCCTTTAGTCCCACAGGCAACAAATTCAAAAGAATTGGATAAGCTCGGTCAGGGTTTACCGTTCCATCTTGCAGCATCTCCGTGTGAAAATGACCATTCTGGTACAAAACATAAGCTGCAATTCCAGGTAAAACTACGATTACAGGCATTAATAATTTTAAGAAACCAGCAAATAAAATCCCCCCTCGAGCGGTCTTTAAATCGGCTCCCAAGGCGCGTTGTGTGATGTATTGATTGCAGCCCCAGTAATTTAGATTGATGATCAACATTCCGCCTATCAATACCGATAGTCCTGGTAAATCGATATAGTTAGGGTTGTTTTTGTCAAAGATCATATGAAAATGGTCGTTGGCATGGGTAGTCATTAAATGGAATCCATTAATTACGCCTGTAGTGCCAAATTCAGAAGAGACTAAATTCAAAGCTAAATAGGTAGTAACCAGCCCCCCTAAAATCAAAAAGAAGACCTGTATCACATCAGTATATCCTATAACCTTCATCCCACCTAGCGAAATCATTACCGCAAATAGTGCTAAAAACACCATGCAGAAGGTAATGTCCAATCCCGAGATGCTACTAATGGCTAATGCGCCCAAATACAGTATAGAAGTAAGATTTACTAACACATAGAGCAACAGCCAAAATACAGCCATAATCATCGCCACTGTACTATTGTATCGCTTATTCAAGTACTGTGGCATAGTAAATATTTTATTTTTCAAATAAACGGGCATAAAGAACACAGCCACGATAACCAGTGTTGCGGCCGACATCCATTCGTAAGTTGCAATGGCCAATCCCATTTTGAATCCACTTCCACTCATCCCAATGAATTGCTCAGCACTGATGTTACTCGCTATCAACGAGGCACCTATTGCCCACCAGGTAAGCGACCCTTCTGCCAAAAAGTAATCATTGCTACTCGTCTGCGCTTTCTTTTTTCGATTGTAAATCCATAAACCGTAGCCTACTATGATGACAAAATAGAGAAAGAATACAATATAATCTTTGGTGCTTAGGGTTTGCATATTACTTGGTTTTAGTTTTGTAATGTTCGTTCGATTGGTTTCTTAAAATCTCGGCACTGTGCTCAGGCGATATGTCTCGTTGGGCTTCACCCAACATTTCATAACCCACCATGAATTTTTTTACAGTTGAACTGCGCAATAAGGGCGGATAGAAATGCATATGAAAATGCCATTCAGGATGTGCTATTCGATCAGTAGGTGCTTGATGTATACCCGAAGAATAAGGGAACGAGGTTTCAAATAAATTGTCATATTTAATCGTTATTCCTTTTAAAATAGCTGCAAAAGCTTTTTGTTCCTCATTACTCATAGCAATAATGTTTCCAAAATGTCTTTTGCTAATGATCATCGTTTCATAAGGCCATGTGGCCCAAAACGGAACCACTACTGCAAAATGGTCATTCTCTAAAACTACTCGTTCTTGTTGTTTTAGTTCTTCGTCCAAGTATTTTTTAAGCAAGCTTGTTTTGTTTTTTTCATAATAACTTCGAAGACTTTTTTGGGTTTTCTCTACTTGGGTTGGAAGGGAGGATTGTGCCCATATTTGTCCATGAGGGTGCGGATTACTGCATCCCATTACACTTCCTTTATTTTCGAAAATCTGAACATAATTGATGTAATCATGACTGCCTAATTCTATATATTGTGCCGCCCAAGTTTGTACCACTTTCTCAATGGCAGAAAGTTCCATTTCTGGCAATGTCAGTTGGTGATTCGGTGAAAAACAAATAACTTTATTAATGCCTCTTTCAGGTTTTAATTGAAATAATGGATTTTGTACACTCTTAAATGAAACAGACTCTTTAAGTAAAGCAGAGAAATCATTTTCAAAGACGTAACAATCGGTATACACCTCATTCTTAATGCCATTTGAACGAATAGTTCCGGAGCATAAATAGCAATTTTCATCGTGTTCAGGGCGATGCTCTTCGGCTATTTTTTCATTTTGACCTTGCCAAGGACGTTTAGCACGATGGGGCGATACCAAGATCCATTCGTCTAACAACGGATTGTAGCGTCTATGAGGATGTTCGTTGGGTTTAAAATGATGCATGGTTTAATTTTTATAGTGCATAGTGCCTTTCGAAATTTTTACTTTATAAGCTTTTAACTCGATGGCAAAAGCGTTGCGGTAGAGCGTACTTATTTTGGCAATCAAGGCATTTTCAGATCCTTTTTCTACTAAGTTAATGGAGCATCCTCCAAAACCACCACCCATCATACGCGAACCCAAAACAGTTGGTTCTTTTTGAACGAAATCAACCAGAAAGTCAATTTCATCACAGCTTACTTCATATTCTTTAGATAATCCGAGATGGGTCTCATTCATTAATTGACCCAATCTTTTAAAATTAGAGTCCGTTATGGCGATGGTAGCATCAATAACGCGTTGTATTTCTTTAACAACAAAATGACATCGCTTAAAAAGGGTCTCTCCCAAAGCATCTCTTAGTTCCAAAACCATAGCTTCACTGCAATCCCTAAATGTTTTAACTTCGGGAAAACGTTGTTTTAGTATGGTCAACCCTTCTTCGACTTCCTGCCTTCTTACATTATAGCCCGAAGTAAGATGCGTGTGTTTAACATTGCTGTCTAATAAAAGTAAGGAATACTTTTTAAAGTCAACTTTGTAATATTGATATTTAAGGGTGTTGCAATCAAGTTTTATTACACTGTTTTTTTTGCCAAATACAGAAGCAAATTGGTCCATAATGCCACAATTTACTCCAGCAAATGTATGTTCTGCTTTTTGGCCTATCACCGCAATGTCCTCTTTCGTTAGTCCTAAATCAAACAAATTATTCATCGCGTAACCAACACCGCATTCTAATGCCGCTGAAGAAGAAAGCCCTGCACCCATAGGAACAGTACTGCTAAAAACCATTGTAAACCCGTTAAGAATATGCCCTCGTTCTTTGAGTTCATACAATACCCCCAAAATATAGTTGGCCCATAAAGTGTCAATGGGTTTCAAAGGGATATTGATGTCAAATGTATAGGTATCGTTAAGGTCTTTTGCAATCAGCGTACAGGCTGAATCTCGATTTTTGGAAACGGCAAAACAAACGTATTTGTTAATAGCAGCGGGCAAAACAAAACCATCATTGTAATCAATATGCTCGCCAATAATATTAATTCTTCCGGGCGAAAGGAAGATGTATTCTGGTTTATTTTGATTTATTTTTTCAAAATGTTCCGTAGTTTGTTGTACTAATTTCTTTTTCATATCGATACAAAAAATAGCTTTTTTAATTTAGAGTTAAGGTTAAGGGAGTTGACTGTAACCCGTCTGCTTTAGCTTCTAATGTAATTGTCCCCGCGGTTTTACCCGCTTGGAGGATTATTTGGCATTTACCATTAAAGGAGCTTCTTTGCCATGCTCCATCTAAACATTGGTCAGCTTCATGCGAACTTGGATCACCATTACCTACACCAATGATTTTAGCATCTCCTTTAAGTTTGAATTTTACTAATACATTCGCATTTGGTACTTCCCTTCCTTTTGCATCGGTTAGGACAACAGCTACTACAACGCCATCCGTGCCGTTGGCTTTCAATGTGGTTTTGTCGGGGATCATTACTACATTGAAAGCAGGGCCCGTAGTCTCCACTTTAGCGGTTATTTTTTTGTCTTTTTTATAGCCAACAGCTTCCAATAGACCAGGCTCATAGTTTACCTGCCAGTTCAAATGACTGTTGCGAGGCATAGACTTTTTGCCTAAACTTTTTCCATTCAACAGCAGCTCTACGGAATCGGCATTGGAATTCACCCAAACGTCTACGGGTTGTCCTATTTTGTCTGGCCAATTCCAATGGGGAGAAATGTGCAATACGTCTTGTGTGGTCCACCAACTTTGATAATAATAATAAATGTTTTTAGGAAAGCCACAGACGTCCATAAGACCAAAATGCGAATTGATATTAGGCCATTTATATGGGGTAGGTTCTCCTCTGTAATCAAATCCAGTCCAAACAAAACCGCCTTGCCAATAGTCATTTTCTGCCGCTACTTTCCACCAGTCTTCGGCTTTGCTCGCCCACCAAGGGGCCGTTATATCTTGATCGGGAACATAAGCTCTAATGCTGTCTCTTTCATAAATGCCACGTGTTGTAACCGTGCTGCCCATTTCCGTGCCTAGTACTGGCTGATTGGGATGGTCTCGGTGGTAATCAGCTACAGCAGAGTGACGGTAATTAAAACCTCGTATCGGAATCACTTCATTAACTCCTTTAAAATCATTACCCATATCGGCAGCATAAGTACAGGTTCTTGAAGGGTCAATTTCTTTTTGCACAGCCAATAGTGATTGTGCAATGCGCTTTCCATACTCATTTCCTTGTATGTTTTGCTCCTCATTTCCTATTGACCATAAAAAGACCGACGCATGATTACGGTCACGTTTAAGTAAGCGTTTAAATTGGTCAGTGTATTCCGAACTGCTATTCAATAGGCGTTGCTCATCCAAAACCAACATCCCTAAACTGTCACAAGCCTCTAATAACTCAGGTGTAGGAGCGTGATGACTGGTTCGATAAGCATTTGACCCCATGGCTTTCAATTGCTTTATTCTATAATATTGCATAAAGTCAGGGAGGGCACTACCTAGACCTGCATGATCTTGATGATTGTTGGTTCCCTGAATTTTTAAGTGTTTTCCGTTTAAAAAGAATCCCTTTTGTGCATCAAATTGTACCGTCTTAATTCCAAAACGAGTTTTAACTTGTTGCACTACTTCTTCTTTTGTTTTAAGCACTGTAACAGCTCTATATAAATAGGGATTTTCTACAGACCATAGTTGTGCCTTAACCAGGTTTATTTCTTGATTGATATGAGTCACTTGCGTACTGCCCAAAGAAAGTTTTCGCTCAGCTGTTTTAGCCAATACTTTTCCATTTCGATCCGTAATAAAAGAGTAGACTAAACAATTAGTGGTGGATAAATTATGATTTTCTACCGTAGTTTCAATACTTATTTTTGCTTTTGGACCACTTACCTCTGAATGAACATAAACTCCATCATCGGGTATGAACGTTTTATTAGTAACATGCAACCATACATGACGATAAATACCAGCTCCTTCATAAAACCAACCCTCACTTTGTGTGGCATCTACACGAACAACGACTACGTTTTCAGTGTCAAAATTCATGTAATCAGTAACGTCATAGTTGGCGCCAACATAACCACTAAAATTTGTGCCTACATAAAATCCATTAACCCAAACCGTAGCATTTCTATAGATTCCGTCAAATTGTAATTCATATCGCTTATCCTTTTGACTTTTGTCTACAATAAAATGTTTTCGATACCAACCAATGCTGGTTTCAGGATAGGCTCCACCAACAGGTTTATACCCATGCGAATCCATTTCATGCGTGGTAGAGGCTACAAATGGAAGTTCAACAACCCAATCATGAGGAACGTTTATTTTGCGCCAGGTACTATCAACATACTTCGGACTGATAATTGTACTCTCAAAAACATTGGACTTGTGAAATAATAAGATGTTTCCATAGTCAAAATCTTTTTCAGCTAGGGATGAATTCCCAAAATGGAACTTCCAATCAACATCAAGATTTATTTTCTCTTGCCCATTTACAGCGAATGCTGTAAATAAATAAAGTAAAATAACTAAAGTTAATTTTTCTAAGGGGGGTAATGTTCTGATTCGCATGGTTTAGTTGTCTTTAAATGCATCCAAGGCGGGTGAGGGTTTGCCATCTTCTTGCCAAGCGCTTAAACGGTACTGACTCCAACGTTTAGCGCCTTCGGGTTCCCAGTAGAAAACACCCAATCCTTTATGATTAGGGACGTCTTTTACCGCTTTTAAGGTGGCAGCTAAAAGTTCGTAGGTGTTTTGAATCTTGTCGTCTTCACCTCCCACTTCCACTACCATCACTTCTTTACCATAGCGTTGTGCCATGTCCCTTAAATTAAATGCTAAATCGGCTATCGTTTCACTATAATCTTTTTTAATCCAATAGGGATAATATGACAAGCCTATGATATCATATTTTACTTTTTGTTCCGTCGCATGGTCAAAAAACGTCCGAAACTTTGGGTTGTTATTCCCCTCATCAACATGTATTATTACTTTGATGTTTTGATTTACCGCTTTTATAGCATCATAGCCTTTGTTTAAAAGTTGACCTAATCGCTCCCAATGTGATGTACTCCCGTCGGGCCACAACATACCTCCCGGAATTTCATTACCTACTTGAACCCATTCAGGCGTTATCCCCGCCTTTTTTAAAGCACTTATTACGTCATAAGTATGTTGGTATACATCGTTCAGTAACGCTAGAAAAGAGTGCTTTTCCCATGCTTTAGGTTTATATTGTTTGGCTGGATCCGCCCAAGAATCTGAATAATGAAAGTCAATCATAATACGCATTCCCAACTTCTGTGCCCGCAAAGCCATTGCAACAGTTTCTTCTTTACTGCAATGCCCACTGGCCTTATCGTCATTTGGATTAACAAAAACTCGTAGCCTAATGGAATTCATGCCGCGGTCTTTCAATAGTTGAAGACAATCTTTTTCTTGACCATCGGTGTCATAAAATTTATACCCCGTTGCCTCCATTTGGGGTAGCCAGCCCACATCAGCTCCTTTAGCAAATACAAAGGGCTGCGTTTGAGAATGTCCTGTCGCAACAAGCAGTAAGATAATGGTGTGTATTAACGACTTTATCATGATCAATTAGCAGTAAAAGCGTCCATGGCTGGAAGTGCATTGTTGTTAAAATCCCATAAGGCTTGGTTCTCATATGTAGACCCATTGGTCGCAGTAGGCCCTCGAAAGGCAACCCATTCAGTACCCCAATAACAAAAACCATAACCATTTGAACTCTGCTTAACCGTGTTTTTCAAGGCGGCTAAATAGTCTTTCTGCCCTTGTGCACTAGCAGGGTAGGCGTCGATAATCTGACTCTGTAGCCCAATGATGTTGTTCGTAAAGTCATTGTACCCAAAAGTAAAAGGATAGGACGTTTCAGCTACAAATACTTTTTTATTATATAATTGACCCAAAGTAGTCATAGTGCTTTGTAAGGTGCTTAAACTTTTACCATGCCAAATAGGATAGTAAGAAAGTCCAATGTAATCATAGTCGATGGAAGCAACTTTATTAAAAAACCAATCAGAACCCGAAGTACCCGCATAATGCAACATAATTTTGGTAGTGGTTGACTTGCTTCTAACAGCTGCACTAGCACTTGAAAGCAATTGTAAAAACTGACTTTCATTGGTGGATAATTTTCCCTCAGGCCATAACATTCCGTCGTTCGTTTCGTTGCCAATTTGAATGATGTCCGGATTAATTTCCGTCATGATTTGGGTGGTGTAATTGCTTACAGCCGTCTTTAAATCAACAAAGGATAATCCTTGCCATGCCACTGGCTTTGTCTGAGTGCCAGGGTCAGCCCAGGTGTCAGAATAATGCACCGTCAACCATACTTTTAATCCGGCTTGCTTCACTCTAGCAGCAAATGTTTTTACTTCTGCTAACCCCGAATGACCAAAACTAGGATTTTGCCATAACCGAATGCGGATGGTATTACAACCAGCATTCTTTAAAGTGGTTATAGGGTCTTCTATTTGGCTACTATGTTTATATACTGTGCCTTCGCTTTCAATTAAAGGGAGGTAAGACATGTCGGCCGCACGAGTAAAGGTGTCTTGCACTATGGGGTCTTTTGTGCTACTCTCTTTGGAACAAGAAAATAGTGTGGTAGCGATCACTAGCAAGAGTATTTTTTTCATAAGAGGTAGTTTAATAGTTTTCAAATAGGAAGGTGGTCTCGTTTATATAGGTGTCTCCTTTTTTTAATAGGGCATTTGGAAAATGACTATGGTTGGGAGCATCTGGGAAATTTTGTGTTTCAAAACAAATCCCACTTAGGGAATTATAAGGTGTACCTTCTTTTCCAGCAATCCTATCAAAACAATTACCTCCTACATATATGTGAACCGCAGGTTGATTGGTCGTAATAGTCATTTTTATTTTAGTATCTTCTCCATATAATGTAGCAGCCAGAGGATCTTCCAAAACAAAAGTGCTATCAATGGAAGTCGGACAGTCTTTAGCAATAGAAAAATCAAAGGGATGATGCAGCAAACTAGTGTAGAGACCTGTCGGAATTAAATCTTCTCCGGTTTCCAATACCTTTTTGGAAGCCACCATTAGTTTTTGATTATTAATAGCAGTAGCATGACCATTCAAATTAAAATAACTATGCTGGGTCAAATTAATAAGAGTGTCCTTAGTTGTGTTAGCTTCAAAAGCTACTTTAAGTTCATTGTTTTCCGTTAAGGTATACGTCACTTTTACCGCTACTTCGCCCGGAAAATGTTCTTCGTTGTCCATACTAAGATAAGAAAACGTTATGGATGGATTGCGATCGGTAGTTATGTCTATTACTTTCCAAAATTTTCGGCTAAATCCTTCAAGGCCACCGTGAATTTGATGTCCTTTCCAATTTTTAGTTAAAGATATTTCTTGTCCATTCAGGGTAAACCTACCCTTATTGATTCTTCCCGCAAACCTACCTACAACAGCACCCAAAAAAGGTGGGCTCGGTAAATCAAATGATTTAGAATAGGCTTCTATACTATCAAAACCCAACACTACATCAATCTTTTCTCCAGTAACGGTAGGTATTTTTAAAGAAGTCACAGTAGCACCATAGTTCATTACCGATAATTCACAACCATTACTGTTACTAAGAGTATAGCAATGTGCCTCAGGCCCATCGAATAGAAAACCAAGTGATTTCTTGATTATTGAACCTTTAATTTGTGAAATAGCTGTTTTAGTCATGCCTTTATTGTCAAAGTGTTAACGAAAATACTATTAATTGTACAGGCACCATACCGCTACCTACCAGTTTTTTTGTATCTTACTACCAGTTACTAATTTTATATGAAAATAATAAAGATAAATACACAGTCTAACCAACCTAAATACAAGCAGATAGTCTTGTCTGTCGAAATGGCAATTGCCGAAAAAAGACTGAATAAAGAGGACAGATTGCCTTCCGTAAATAAAGTGTGTTTGGAATTCTCAATCTCGAGAGATACAGTATTATTAGCCTACGAAGAGTTGAAAAAAAGAGGAATAATTTATGCCATACTAGGGAAGGGCTATTATGTAAAAAGTGTTGAGTTTACTTTAGAACAACGTGTGTTTTTGTTGTTCGACGAACTCAATTCTTTCAAGGAGGTGCTCTACAATGCTTTCGTTGAAAACAGTAATAAAAACTTCCAAGTTGATATTTTTTTCCATCATTTCAACTTAGAGATGTTTAAAAAGCTAATCAATGAAAGCAAAGGCAATTATGCTAAATACATTATCATGCCTTCAAATCTTGAAGGAACAGCAGAGTATATTAAAACATTACCCCAAAACGACACTTATATATTAGACCAAACTAACGATTACTTAAATGATTATCCTTCCGTTCATCAGGATTTTGCTGCCGATATGTATAGTGCTTTGATGAGTGGAAAAGTGCAATTGAAAAAATATGCCGAACTACTATTTGTCTTTCCAGGAAAAAAGGAACCCTACGGCATGGTACAAGGATTTAAAAAGTTTTGCAGTGAAAACAAGGTCGCCTTTTCAATTATAAGCACTTTTGATTCTGTTACTATTAAAATGAATACCTTGTTTATTGTAGTCAATGATGAGCATCTAGTAAAAGTAATCGAACAAGCCAAAAGACAACAACTGGCCTTGGGTACCGATTATGGCATCATTTCTTATAATGATACCTCTCTAAAAAAAGTAGTTGAAAACGGCATCACAACCATCTCAACCGATTTCGAAGCAATGGGGAAAATGCTAGCCGATATGATTAATAATAATATAAAAAAACAAGTAAAAAATAAAAGTCAACTTATCATCAGAAACTCGTTATGAGTGTTTTGAGTCTAAGAAACGATTGTTTTTTTTAATTCACTGATGGTATGATGAGGATTTGAAGACTTAAACACAAAACTTCCCGCTACTAATACATCTGCCCCACTTTGTGCCAATTGTTTGGCATTTTTATCAGTAACCCCTCCGTCTATTTCAATCATCGTAGTGGCATTTTTCCTAACAATTAAATCCTTAAGACGCTCTACTTTTGAATAAGTGTTTTCAATAAAAGATTGTCCGCCAAAGCCCGGATTAACACTCATCAAACAAACTAAATCAATATCATTAATTACATCTTCTAATAAGGCAATGTTAGTATGCGGATTTAAAGCAACCCCCGCTTTCATGCCTTCAGCTTTAATAGCTTGTAAGGTTCGGTGTAAATGGGTACAAGCTTCATAGTGCACCGTCAAGATGTTGGCGCCCAAAGCAGCAAAAGTTTTAATATAACGGTCTGGATCCACTATCATCAAATGAACATCAATGGTCTTTTTAGCATGTTTTGTAATAGCTTCCAATACAGGCATGCCAAAAGATATGTTGGGAACAAAGACGCCATCCATAATGTCAATGTGAAACCAATCGGCCTCACTGTTATTAATCATTTCAATGTCACGTTGCAAATTGGCAAAGTCTGCCGCTAATACAGAAGGAGCTATAAGGGTAGGTCTCATTTTTTTAGTTTGTGTTGTGTGTGCAAAGATACTTTTTTACAGTGAATGCACGAATTAAATTTTATAAGGAAGAGCAAACCACCGTATAAAAATAAAACTCCGGACACCCGAGCAAAGCGAACTGACTGGAGTTTTATTTGCCGTGCAAAAAATAAAACTCCGGACACCCGAGCAAAGCGAACTGACTGGAGTTTTATTTGCCGTGCAAAAAATAAAACTCCGGTAATCAGCCGGAGTTTCAATCATCAATCAAAAAACGAACAGTTAATCAGACTGTTGTTGAGGGTATAGTAAATACTAAGTGTCTATTTTTATGTCGGCAAATAAAAGTTTTTTTTTCATTTCCTGAAATAAAATCCACCTAAAATTCACTTTTTTTATCTATCCTAAATAAGTTTTTAAGATTTTACTTCTAGAAGTGTGTTTTAATCTGCGAATCGCTTTTTCTTTAATCTGACGAACACGCTCACGAGTTAAATCAAAAGTCTCACCAATTTCTTCTAAAGTCATTGGGTGTTGATCTCCTAATCCAAAATACAAACGAACAACGTCTGCCTCTCTTGGAGTCAATGTTTCTAACGAACGCTCAATCTCAGTACGTAACGATTCATGAATCAATTCACGGTCGGGATTTGGAGATTCACCAGAACGTAATACGTCATACAAGTTAGAATCTTCTCCTTCTACTAAAGGTGCATCCATCGATAAATGACGACCCGAGTTTTTCATACTCTCTTTTACGTCATTCACTGTCATGTCAAGCTCTTTCGCAATTTCCTCCGCCGATGGAGCACGCTCATTAGATTGCTCTAACAAAGCATACATCTTGTTGATTTTATTAATTGAGCCAATTTTATTCAAAGGCAAACGCACAATACGCGATTGCTCAGCTAAAGCTTGTAATATAGATTGACGAATCCACCATACAGCATAAGAAATAAACTTAAATCCACGCGTCTCGTCAAAACGTTGTGCTGCTTTAATAAGTCCTAAGTTTCCTTCGTTAATCAAATCGGGTAATGTCAATCCTTGATTTTGGTACTGCTTAGCAACCGAAACCACAAAACGCAAATTCGCTTTAGTCAATTTCTCTAAGGCTCTCTGGTCACCCGCTTTAATACGTTGTGCTAATTCTACCTCTTCGTCAGCAGTAATCAAATCAACTTTTCCAATCTCTTGTAGGTACTTGTCTAAGGAAGCAGTTTCACGATTCGTTACCTGCTTGGTAATTTTGAGTTGTCTCATCTATTATATCTCCTTTACTTTAAAGTGTTCAGGTAATTATACGTAAACAAAAACAAAAAAGTTACAATTTTTTAAAAATAATATAAAGCGCTCTCTTTCTATTACTACTTATAATGCTCTAATGGAATCTATATATAGTCATTTCCTTTTTAGCCCCCTCTCCTTTGGAGAGGGTAGGGGTGAGGTAAAAAGCTAAATCCCGTGTCATTCCCCCTCTCCTTTGGAGAGGGCCGGGGTGAGGTGAAAAGCCATATCCCGTGTCATCTCCCTCTCCTTTGAAGAGGGCCGGGGTGAGGTGGACATGCAACCATTTGGGTTGGGGTCAGGTTTAGTGATAGCGCACTAATTTGCGCTGAAACTTTTACCTAATGTTGGCCCAATTGTTCGGCTCAAAAAAAGTTAAGTGCTTTTTAATTATAATAGTAAAAGGTCTCAGTGGTCAATAAATTATTGTTGCCTGCCGTATCCTCATAGGTTGATTTGTAATGTTCAATATAATGATTGGCATTGAAATCAGTCTGATAGGTACTAATAGTACCATTGCTGTTGGTGTCGGGTCTCTTATAATAAAAATTTCCTTCTTCAGCGAGTTTGGTTAATGATAATCCATTCAGAATTTGATTGTTCAGTTCAGTAACCGATTTTAAAATATTGCTTGGTTTAGGTTGATCATAATAATTAAAAGTAAGCACATTCGAAGAGGTTGAATAAAATAAAGAGTTGGGTCTTAGATTATCAAATAGAAGTGTACTCTCTACTGCAACAGGAGGGTTGGCGACGGTAAACGTACCCTCTTTGTAAATCAATCCATCACTATTGGTAAAGAAAGTCGCTATATAATGGGTAGATAGATCGGTCGTATAGATAGAGTTTGCGGTTACCGTGTTGTCTGCGTTATACACAAAGGATACAATAATTAAATTTTCAGGAACATAAGTTCTTCGGCTAGTAATTCTGCCTTGACTATCGTAAACTTCCTCTCGGTGCTGTATAATTTGGTTGCTGGTATCGAAGGTTTGGTAAGTTTTTGTTGTTCCGTTCGTCGTGATCACTCTTCGATACATCCACTCGTTAGCAGCATTAAAGGTAGTGTCGGCTACGATTTGATTGTTAGAATAATACTGAATTTGTTTAGTATTTGAGTCCGTATACAGCGATTGGGTGCTGTAGGTGATCTTTTTAGTGAGCGACATCAAATTGTTGACGCTGTTGTTTTCAGAAGAGGAACTGCATGAAATGATTGTTAAAATCAGTAGCAACGCAAACATTTTTTTCAAAACTTTCATAAGCAAAGGGTTTAGGCTATATAACGAAGATTAGCATTCGTGTAAATGGTTGCGTCCAAGATAAAGAAAAAACTGATAACGCAGACATTTAATCCAAGCTCAAAAGGAAACAGGACAACATCGCATCCCCAATAGTGCCCCCTCTCCTTTGGAGAGGGCCGGGGTGAGGTGAACACGCGACATTTTAGGTAATGGTGAGGTGAAAAGCAATATCCAGTATCATCTCCCTCTCCTTTGGAGAGGGCCGGGGTGAGGTAATTTAATAAACCATTAGCCCTTACATACCTATATGCGTAGCAACTTTTGGTGAAAATCCAAGCTCAAAAGGAAACAGGACAACATTGCATCCCCAATAGTGCCCCCTCTCCTTTGGAGAGGGCCGGGGTGAGGTGAACACGCGACATTTTAGGTAATGGTGAGGTGAAAAGCAATATCCAGTATCATCCCCCTCTCCTTTGGAGAGGGCCGGGGTGAGGTAATTTAATAAACCATTAGCCCTTACATACCTATATGCGTAGCAATTTTAGGTGAAAATCCAAGCTCAAAAGGAAACAGGACAACATCGCATCCCCAATAGTGCCCCCTCTCCTTTGGAGAGGGCTGGGGTGAGGTAAATCAAAAAGCCCCAATTCAACGAATTGGGGCTTTTTTATCTAAAACAAAAATATTATTTTCTGTCGTCTCTTCTTTCTGGACGGGGTCCGCGATCTTCTCTCGCAGGAGCATTCTCGTCTCTCGGAGGTCTTGGTAATAAGGCTTTTCTAGAAACTTTCTCTTTTCTAGTTTTAGGATCAATACCCAAGTATTTCACCATAAATACATCACCCATATTCACTACGTCAGTAACGTTTTCGGTACGCTCCCAAGCCAATTCAGATACGTGTAGCAATACTTCATTACCCGGCGCTGCTGTATATTCTACTACCGCACCAAAATCAAGCATTTTTATTACTTTCACTTCATAAGCTTCTCCTACTGTTGGTTTGAAAATGATTGAATCAATTTTCGCCAATACAGCTGCAATGCCATCTGGATCCGTTCCAAGAATTTCAACTACTCCTTGTTCGTCTACTTCGTTAATAACGATAGTACAACCCGTGGCTTTTTGTAATTCTTGAATCACTTTTCCTCCTGGTCCAATCAAAGCACCAATGAAGTTACCTGGAATAGTTCTCATGATAATTTTTGGAGCATGAACTTTAACATCGTTTCTTGGTTGAGCCAATGTTTCCGTTAATTTCCCTAAGATATGCAAACGACCTTCACGAGCTTGCGCCAAAGCTTGCTCCATGATTTCATATTTCAATCCATCAATCTTGATGTCCATTTGACAAGCGGTAATACCTTCCGAAGTTCCAGTTACCTTGAAATCCATATCGCCTAAATGATCTTCATCACCTAAGATGTCCGATAGAACAGCAAAACGATCACCGTCGGTAATCAATCCCATAGCAATTCCTGAAACAGGACGGATCATTTGTATACCAGCATCCATTAGCGATAATGTTCCAGCACAAACCGTAGCCATAGAAGAGGAACCATTCGATTCTAATACTTCAGAAACTACACGTATTGTATAAGGACAATCAGCCGGAATCATGTTTTTCAACGCACGTTGTGCTAAGTTTCCGTGCCCAACTTCTCTTCTCGAAGTTCCTCTTAATGGACGAGCTTCTCCTGTAGAAAAGGGTGGGAAATTATAGTGTAAATAGAATTTTTCTTCTCCTTGTTCCGATGGGGAATCAATTTGGTTAGCTTCTCTAGAAGTTCCTAAAGTAGCTGTGGCCAAAGCTTGAGTTTCTCCACGTGTAAATAATGCCGAACCGTGTACAGAGGGTAAATAATCAACTTCACACCAAATCGGTCTGATTTCAGTAGTTTTTCTTCCGTCTAAACGTGTTCCTAAATCTAAGGTTACGTTACGTACCGCTTCTTTGTTAGTTTTGTAAAAATATTTAGAAACTAAATCGCCATTCTCTGCCAATTCTTCCTCTGTAAACAATGCTTTTACTTCTTCTTTTACAGCGTCAAAAGCAGCTGAACGTTCGTGTTTAGCCGAACCTTTACTTGCGATAGCATATATTTTGTCATAAGCCGCTGCTTTCACTTTTGCGTGAATTGCTTCGTCTTCTCTTTCTTGCTCATAAGTACGAACTTCTTTTTTGCCAAATGCATTGGCTAATCGTTCTTGTGCAGCAATTTGTACTTTAATATGTTCGTGAGCAAATTTTATTGCTTCTACCATTTCTTTTTCTGAAATCTCTTTCATCTCTCCCTCTACCATTGCGATAGAATCAGTCGAAGCACCAATCATCATGTCAATATCTGACAATTCTAATTGAGCACGTGAAGGATTGATAATGAATTTACCATCAATTCTTCCCACTCTAGCTTCAGAAATCAACGTTTCAAACGGAATGTCAGACAAAGCAAGTGCTGCCGAAGCGGCTAATCCTGCCAATGCATCTGGCATTACATCTTCATCATGAGACATTAACTGTATCATGACTTGAACCTCTGCATGGTAATCACTAGGGAATAGCGGACGTAATACACGGTCAACTAATCTCATCGTTAGTACTTCGTTATCACTTGGACGTGCTTCTCTTTTAAAGAAACCTCCAGGAAAACGACCTGCTGCAGCAAATTTTTCACGATAATCTACCGTCAACGGTAAAAAATCGATACCCGGACTTGCTTTTCTAGCGGAAACAACTGTTCCTAAGATGACAGTGTTTCCAATTCTTACTACTACAGAACCATCAGCTTGTTTTGCTAATCGTCCTGTCTCGATTGTGATGCTTCTGCCATCACCTAAATCGATAGTTTCTACAAATAATTGTGGAATCATAAATTTTCCTTTTTTTTAATTTTACATTGGTTCTCTGCCTGTCGACAGAATAGTTGTGTTGTAGTAGTTGTTGTTTGTAACCCAATGAAAAACCGAAACTTTTCTTCTTTCTTTATAAAACAAAAAGAGGCGCGCAAGCACCTCTTTAGATATGTATTATTTTCTAATACCTAATTCTTTAATGATCTCACGATATCTGTTGATCTCTTTTTTCTTTAAATAGTCCAAAAGACTTCTTCTTTTACCTACCAAAAGTACCAACGAACGCTCAGTGTTGTAATCGTGACGATTTTTTTTCAAGTGCTCTGTTAAGTGAGAGATTCTAAATGTGAACAAAGCGATTTGCCCTTCAGCAGATCCTGTGTTTTCAGCTTTTCCCGCGTGTTTAGCGAAGATTTCAGCTTTTGTTTCTTTACTTAAATACATTCCAATATTATTTTAAATGATTATTATGTATGAATCAAGGCTTTCTCAATTCGAGTGCAAAGGTAATTTTATTTTTTAATTAGGCAAATAAAAAGTTGCTAATAACTTAAAAAAGGCGGGCAACTTGCTGATTTACAAATTCTAAAAATCGCTCGTCCGCTTCGCTAAATGGATCCAATACATGGCTGTCAATGTCTATTTGTCCAATGTTTAACCCGTTTACAAATAAAGGAACTACGATTTCCGACTTTACGGTAAAACTACAAGCGATGTAATTGTCCTGTGCCGCTACATCAGGAACAACAAAGTTTTGATTGGATTCTGCCACTTGACCACAGATTCCTTTCCCGAACGGAATGACCGTATGGTCGGTCTCAGCACCTACATACGGCCCAAGATGCAACGTCCGGTCTTCATGACGGGCAAAATAAAATCCTACCCAATTGTAATAGGGCACACGGTCTGAAAGGAATTGACAAAGGTTTTTCAGTTTTTCATTTCGATCGCCTTGATCCGCAGTAAGTATAGCGATAACCTGTGGTTGTAAAGATTCAAAATTCATTTTCACTATTTTTTATGCAAAAGTAACCACTGAACTTTTTTTATTTTATATAAATTTGTTAAAAATTCCATTTTGAAAAACCTGTTGCTACAATACAAATCATTTCTGCTTTTTCTGGGGAAATTTTTACTGAGTTATTTACTGCTTACGGTCAGCTATCAGTCCTTCCTGAACCAGTTCGATGAAACGAAATCTGAAGTGGACTCCTTTACACAATTGGTAGCCAAACAAACCCAGACCGTTCTTTCCTGGGCCGATGCCAATGCCTATGTTGAAAACAATCCTACCGAACCAAGCTTCAAAGTGATGTACCAACATAAATACGTCATTCGTATCATTGAAGGGTGTAACGCGCTAAGCGTCATCATTCTTTTCGTTGCCTTCCTCATCGCGTTCTCTGGAAAAATTCTAAATACGATCCTGTTCACTGTAGCAGGTAGCGTCTTAATTCATGTTCTCAATATCGGCAGAATTGCCCTCTTAACTATTGCCCTTTACCATTATCCAAAGGCCGAACCCATACTGCACGGAGTAGTCTTTCCGCTAATCATTTATGGAGTAGTTTTTTTATTATGGGTCATCTGGGTAAATAAATTTTCTTTTTATGCTACAACTCCTTCGACAAAATAAGAAAAAAATAGGCTGGTCCCTATTTTTAATACTTTTACTTGTGCTAATAAGGGTTTTCGAAGACCAATTGTTTTATGACCCTTTTTTGAGTTATTTCAAAACAGAATACGCCCACCTGGCTTTTCCGAAAATCAATATAATAAAGCTTTTTTTTAGCCTCGGTATTCGTTTTTACCTCAATTCCGTTATTTCACTTTTTCTACTGTATGTCCTTTTTGCCGACAAACAAATTGTGAAATTCTCAGCCCTGCTCTACATGATTCTAGGTTCAATCCTAATGATCAGCTTCATTTTTGTGCTGACCTTTTTTGCCGAAGAAAGCAAAATGACACTCTTCTACATCAGAAGATTTTTAATTCAACCCATTTTTATCTTGCTTTTCATCCCCGCGTTCTACTACCAAAAAAAGACTAAATAACATAATTTTAAGACCTTAGCGTTTTCTTTTCCCTACCTTTGTACTATGAAGTTCAAAAAACAAATAAGCATTCTGTTAACCTTATTCCTATTGGTTTCCAATCTAGGATTAGCGTTCAATGTGCATTATTGTGGAAATACCCTAGCTTCAATTACCCTAAGTACTGCATCCTCAAAAGCAACCAATTGCTGTGGTGCTCTTGAAAAAGAATCCAAATGCTGCAAAAATAAAGTCATTAAGGGCCAACCTAAATCTGACCAGTTAGTAGTGAAAAGTTACTCGTTCGAGCCTAATTTTTTACCCACCTTTGCCGATTGGAATCCATCCCTTTTTGCCTCTGCAGCAAACTATAAAACAAGAGGAAATATTGCTTACTGTTGCGAGGCCCATGCGCCACCACTTTACCTCCTGTACAGCCAATATACCCTTTACGCCTGATTTAATCGTAATTCAGTTCAGACTCTCATTGCTGTCAATGAGAATGCTACGAAATAGAATTAACGTTAAATTAGTTAAAATGAAAAAAGTACAACTGCTTCTTGCATTGCTCTTTTCTATCGTTACGTTTTCACAGGAAGCTGTAAAAAGTGATACCTTGAAAACCGTAACCGTGGAAGCCAAACGCAAAGGTTTAAAAAAATCACTTTCAGGTACCGCAAATACAACCGTAGTAACGAGCCGCGAACTCCTAAAAGCGGCCTGCTGTAACCTAGCCGAAAGTTTCGAAACCAATCCGTCGATAGACGTCAATTTCTCCGATGCGCTAACCGGAACTAAGCAAATCAAAATGCTAGGACTAACCAGCCCCTACATCATGATTACCGAGGAAAATATCCCTTCGGTTCGAGGTGCCTCACAGGCATACGGTCTCTCGTTTACCCCTGGTACTTGGGTCGAAAGCATCCAAATTACCAAAGGCGCCGGAAGTGTGGTCAATGGTTACGAAAGCATCTCGGGCCAAATCAATACAGAACTAATCAAACCCTTAAAGGATATCCCCTTCTTTCTAAATGCCTACGGCTCGTCCGATTCTCGATTTGAATTGAATACGCATTTCAACAAGAAAGTTTCTGATTATTGGTCCACCAGCTTGTTCCTCCATGGCAATGCGCGTGTAACAAAAAAGGATATGAACAACGATGGGTTTCTAGACAACCCCCTTGGCAAACAAGTGAATCTAACCAACCGCTGGCAATATTCCAATCCCAAAACAGGTTGGGTGTCGTTCTTAAACCTCCGCTATATGAAGGATGATAAGCAAAGCGGCCAACTCAATTTCGACCCAAAAAAGGATAAGTTGACAACCAATTATTGGGGCTCCGAAATCAATACCGAACGACTTGATTTCTCTTCAAAAGTGGGCTACGTTTTCAAAGATATGCCGTTTCAAAGTATCGGGTTCCAAAATGCCTTCAGTAACCATAACCAACAATCGTATTTTGGCTTAAATCAGTACGATATAAAGCAACAAAGCTATTATTCAAACTTGATTTTCAATTCCATCATCAACAATACCAAACATAAATTTGCAACGGGACTGAATTTTAGCTATGATAAATATGCCGAGTTTGTGAAGCTAGTAGATGTAAGCAGAATTGACAACTCCGTTGGGACCTTCTTTGAATATACCTACGACGATGCCGATAAATTCAGTTTTATCCTAGGGGGAAGAGTGGATTATCACAATAGGTTAGGGGCTTTCTTTACACCTAGACTGCACCTAAAATACAATCCATGGGAAAAGGCAGTGTTCAGAATATCCGCTGGTCGAGGCAAACGGGCCGCCAACATCTACGCCGAAAATCAAAACCTTCTAGCGACCTCCAGAATGTTTTCAGTCTTGGATTCCAACGGAAAAATATACGGCCTGAAGCCCGAAATTGCTTGGAATTACGGACTAAGCTTTACCCAGAATTTCTTGCTCTTTGGGAAAAGTGCTGATGTTACATTGGATTTTTACCGAACCGATTTCCAAAATCAAGCCGTGGTTGATGTAATGAATAGTCCTCAACAAGCATTATTCTACAACCTCAAAGGGAAATCCTATGCCAATAGTTTTCAATTAGATTTTAATATAGAAGTGATTAAACACCTTAACCTGAGAACAGCCTATAAATACTATGATAGTGCCACCGATTATCTTTCTGGAAGCTTCCAAAGACCCCTGCAGGCCAAACACCGCTTTTTCGGAAACCTAGAGTATGAAACCCATCGTGCCGAACAAGGACAGCAATGGAAATTTGACTATACTTATAATTGGTTAGGTAAACAACAGTTACCCAATACCGCAAGTAATCCAGTACAAGACAGGCTTCCCAACTTTTCTCCCGCATTTGCCCTAATGAATTTTCAAATTACGCGAACATTTTCAAGTACTTTCGAAATGTATTTAGGAGGGGAGAATATTGGTAATTACCGCCAAGACAAAGCCATCTTAGGGGCTAACGATCCTTTCGGACCCAATTTTGATTCCTCCATAGTATATGCACCGGTCTTCGGCCAAATGTATTATGCCGGACTCCGATTTAAAATAAAATAACTTAAAATAAAGAAATAATGAAAAATGTAATTTTAGGATTGATGGTGCTTTTTGTATCACTTTCAACACAAGCACAAGATAAAAAGAATAAAAATGCCAAATACGAATTTGAAGTAAATGGTAATTGTGAACAATGCAAAAAAAGAATAGAAAAGGCAGCCTTTTCCGTTCCGGGAGTAAAAAGTGCCGAATGGCACGAAGACGACCATACCTTGCATATAATTATAAATGAAGAAAAATGTTCCGTAGTGGATGTAAAAAAAGCAGTAGCCAAGGCAGGCCATGATACTGACGATATAAAAGCAGAATCCAAAGTATATAATAATTTGCCCGGATGTTGTCAATACGATAGAAAGTAATAAAGAACTCCTCCTCATGAGGAGTTTTTTATTTGTTTAACTTTGAGCTAATAATTTTATCTTTACCAATCAATAACGACTTCAATAAACAATCATGAGCGATTTCTATAAAAAGATACTCGATAATAACAAGCAATGGGTGGTAAATCAATTGCAACTCGACCCCAATTATTTCAAAGATTTATCACAAGGTCAAAATCCTCCTTTATTGTGGATTGGTTGCTCAGACAGTCGCGTGCCCGCCAACGAAATCATTGGTGCCAAACCCGGGGAAGTATTCGTTCATAGAAACATCGCCAATATGGTCATACATTCCGATATGAACATGCTAAGCGTCCTAGACTATGCCGTGAATGCGTTAAAAATAAAACACGTTATCGTATGTGGTCATTATGGATGCGGAGGGATTAAAGCAGCCATGGGAAACAACTCTATAGGGATTATTGACAACTGGATACGCCACATCAAAGACGTCTACCGCCTGCACCATCAAGAACTAAATGCCATTGAAAATGAAAACGATCGCTTCAACCGCTTCGTGGAAGTCAATGTAATCGAACAAGTATACGATCTGGCCAAAACTTCTATAGTACAATCAGCTTGGAATAGCGGACAAGAAGTAACCTTACACGGTTGGGTGTACGGATTGAATTCCGGATTTGTAACCGATTTAAATGTTAATTTTAGTAGTAATACAGATTTAGATGATGTATACCAATTAGAGTTTTAAACGAAGGATAATATTGTCTTAAATTCTTCATAAATGCCCTGATACCCAAAAAATATGTTTAATTTCACGCTCGAATTTTTAGCTATCTAATTTTATAATCCATGAACAATTTTGATTGGATGCAATTGTTAAACCCCGAATTTTATATTACCATGTCTGTGGGTGGTGTGAAAATCGGTCTTTGGATTGTATTATTTATTGTATTTGCCGAAACAGGTCTATTTGCAGGCTTCTTTTTACCTGGAGACAGTTTACTCTTTTTGTCGGGTATCTACAGTCGCGACTTAATAGAAAGCTTTTCTTTTATAAAAAGTGATCTAGTCAATGTAACACTTTTGTCCACTTTAATAGCTACAGCGGGTATCCTTGGAAACATGTTGGGCTACTGGTTTGGCTCCAAGAGTGGCTACTATTTATATAAAAAACAAGATAGCTTCTGGTTCAAGAAAAAATACCTCATTCAATCTAAAGATTTCTTTGAACGCTTCGGCGGTAAAGCCATTATCTTTGCTCGCTTTCTTCCCATAGTAAGAACGTTTGCCCCTATAGTAGCGGGTATAGTAACCATGGATAAAAAGAAATTCATGTTCTATAACATTGTAAGCTCTTTCCTTTGGTCGTTCGCTCTAATCTTTTCGGGTCATTACCTCTATGGTATGTTTTTAGATAAATTCCAAATTGATTTAAAACACCATATCGAAAAGATAGTCATCGGTATTATCCTGATTTCAACCCTGCCAGTCTTACTCAAAATGATAAAAAAATCGCCTAGTAAAAACCAAGAATAAAAAATGCCTCACAACAGTGAGGCATTTTTTATTTTAATTCTAAAGTTTGCTCTTCTTCAAATAGTTGCCCCTCACTACTCATACCCTCAATAAGTATAGTGCAGGTGGGCTTATTATAATCCGTGATTTCAAATATAAATTGTCCTTGCTCATCCAATACGGTTCGCGGAGCCCAGTCAATCAAACCAAAATGATCAAATCCACTGCTTTGCGATTTATCATAATCTGCATTTTTAAAAGGCTCTATATGCGAAAAACCATCTTTGATGAAAATCGAAGCAGAATTCGAATTGGAATTGTAATTGCTTAAACTTATTTTCTTTCTATAGACTTTTATAACCCCAAAATGATTATTCATACTCGGAACTATGGCGTGTGGATTAAGATAAATTTCATCCAGCTCACTCATTTTCATGACGCTCAATTCGTCTTGCGACATTATTTGCCTATCGTCTATATAAATATCTGGAGTAGCTGCGGCCGAATTCAAAGTCGTGGGAACCCTAGTGTAAATAGTAGCCAATCCATAATTTCGAACCACCTTAAACCCATTCAACTCTATGAAATCTAATAGGTTTTGATTCAACATTTTTTCATCTACTTTAAAGCCTCGTAAGTTCGCATTGCCCAGCATAGTTTCATAGGTCAACTTCTTCTTGTTCGAGAAAACTTTTACTTCGGCCAATTGAATGGTCTTAGAGGAAAAACTCGGTAGGTCAGCAAGCGATTCAAATTTCTCTAAGGGCACATCATCACAATTTGCAGCAATGATTGGCTTAAAAGCTTTGTAAAAGGGCTTTTTTCGGTCGTAGACCGTTGGGGTCAAATTACTTTTTATTTCTTCAAAATTAGGGAGTTTTTGCAAAGACAAATTGATCCTCGTAGAGTCCGCAAGCAACAAATGCTCAAATCCATAGTCCCCCTTTTCGCTAACATCCGACGATAGCATTAATAGATCTTTAAACGAACGCGCTTTTACTTTGTGATAGGTCTTGTTCTGAATCTTAGAATCAAGCGTGCCTTTTATACTGATTCCAATGTCAAAACTAAATTGGGTTGAAGGGGTGTTGAACTTCATGAATTCCCAAGAATATTTTATAGAATCTTGATTTAGTAGCGCTAAATCCAAGGCATACTGAGTCGCTCTCCCTCTCGCTTGAAAGTAATAATTGGAATGGGCTAGCGGTCCTGTGATATAGGGTTTGATCGTTAATCCATAAAGCAAGTGATCCGTATCGCTAGCAAAGGTTTCATGGGGTAAAACGGTAATGCTTGAAAGAGAATTGGCATAAGTAGAATAACCTACGATTTTTATTTTATTGGCTTTGTATTCACTTTTAACCAAAGTAAGTTTGTTTCCCGGTGTAGGATAGTTATAAATCAAACGCTCAGCCCACTCTTTCATATCCGAATCAATAATCCGAAGTGTAGTAATGCCCTCAAATAATTCACTATGGTCAATGGAAATAGTTTGCTCTAATGATCGAGTTAAGTCAATCAAGGTGTATTTCTGATCTTGATGCGCTAAGAGATACAGTTTTTTGCCCTCCAACAAATTCATAGTGGAAGGATTGGACTTAATCTTAACTATGGTTTTTCCTTCCAATGTAAAATTGTTTACCTCCAAACCAAATCCAAACGGTTCCAAAGAAGGCAAGACTTGCTCAATGGTTTTATCGCTATAAGAAACAACTACTTTGAAAGCATCGTCTATCGGACTAACATCAAAACGGCCATAGCCAAATTTATCTAATTTAAAGGTTTTTAATACCGCTCCTTGGCTATTGAGCACCGAGGCTTCAAGGTCTTTAGGTGAATTGCCCCGGCAATCGGCTAGGCGAATTCCAAGGCTGTTGGATAAATTCTTTACATAATGGCCTCCTTCTGGATGTAGGGTAATGCCAAGGGTCTCCGCATTTATTTTAAGGTTGTTTTTAATCCCTTCTTCTGGATTAATTAGGTTTACTTTTACCAAAGTGGATTCATCCTCATTAAAATTATTCATCCAATTGGTATAAACTTGTATATAATAATCTCCAGAGGCTAGAGATGGCTTCAATTTAACATTTCCCGAGAAAACTCCATTATTGGCAAATACCAATTGCTCAGAAAGTAAATTTCCTTTCCCATCATACAATACTACATAAACGTTAGTCGTAAAATAGGGTTTGTTCGTTTTCCTATTAAGGATGTAGCCTTGAAACCAAATGGTTTCATGGGTGATATAAGTACTCTTGTCAACGTGCAGATGAATGGCCTCACGCTCTAAATCAAAATAATTCTCAATGACTCCTGCAATTTTTGCTTTGTTTTCATCTTCAACAGTCTGACTGTACAAGGGTTCAAGAAAGGCAAGAACAACAAGTAAAAAAATAAAGCGTAACTTTTTCATCTAATAAAGCATTAATTAGTTTTTAAAAGTATAACTATTTATTTACAAATAAAACAAAAAAACGCCTCATTAGAATGAGGCGTTTTTATTATCAATTTTGTACTTTTTAATCAGTACGGTAGGCTTTCATTACATCATGCCTGGCATTCCACCACCCATTGGCATTCCACCACCGGCGTTTTCTTCTTTAATTTCAACCAAAGCACATTCAGTGGTCAAAATCATTCCGGCTACAGATGCTGCATTTTCCAATGCAACTCGGGTTACTTTTTTAGGATCTATAATTCCCGCTTTCAACATGTCAACATATTCATCCGTTTTAGCGTTGTAACCAAAATTAGCTTTCCCTTCAGAAACTTTAGCAACTACTACAGAACCTTCTAAACCTGCATTTTCAACAATGGTTCTCAACGGAGACTCCACTGCACGGGATACAATTTGAATGCCTGTGGCTTCATCTGCATTGTCTGATTTTAGATCAGTTAATACCGCTTTTGCTCTCAATAAAGCAACACCTCCACCGGCAACAATACCTTCTTCAACCGCCGCACGGGTAGCATGCAAAGCATCGTCAACGCGGTCTTTTTTCTCCTTCATTTCTACCTCAGAAGCAGCACCCACATAAAGTACAGCTACGCCGCCTGCCAATTTAGCCAAACGCTCTTGTAACTTTTCTTTATCATAGTCTGAAGTTGTAGTCTCCATCTGTGCTTTGATTTGGTTTACACGATTTTTAATCATGTCAGCATGACCTGCTCCATTCACCAAAGTCGTATTGTCTTTGTCAATAGTTACTTTCTCTGCCGTACCCAACATTTCCAAAGTAGTGTTCTCTAAAGTATAACCACTTTCTTCCGCAATAACAGTACCTCCTGTCAAGATAGCAATGTCTTCCAACATCGCTTTTCTTCGGTCACCAAATCCTGGTGCTTTTACAGCTGCAATCTTCAAGGCACCACGCAATTTATTAACGACCAAGGTTGATAAAGCTTCACCATCTACATCCTCAGCGATAATCAATAAGGGTTTACCCGATTGCGCTACCGGTTCTAATATCGGCAACAACTCTTTCAATGAAGATACTTTTTTGTCGTATAATAAAATATAAGGACGTTCTAATTCAACCTCCATTTTCTCCGGATTCGTAACAAAGTAAGGGGATAAATACCCTCGGTCAAATTGCATGCCTTCTACTACATCCACATAAGTGTCTGTCCCTTTAGCTTCCTCAACCGTGATAACACCTTCTTTTCCTACTTTAGCAAAAGCAGTAGCAATCAATTCACCAATAACTTCATCGTTATTAGCCGATATAGAGGCAATTTGCTTGATTTTCTCTGAATCACTTCCCACTACTTGCGCTTGTTTACCCAAGTCGGCCACAATGGCTTCAACTGCTTTGTCAATTCCGCGTTTTAAATCCATTGGATTAGCTCCCGCGGCGACGTTTTTCAATCCTTCTTTAACGATGGCTTGTGCCAATACCGTCGCAGTAGTCGTTCCGTCTCCAGCCAAATCATTGGTTTTCGAAGCTACTTCTTTAACCATTTGTGCTCCCATGTTTTCCAAAGGATCTTTCAACTCTATCTCTTTCGCTACGGTAACCCCGTCTTTAGTCACATTCGGACCTCCAAAGGATTTCCCAATAATCACATTACGACCCTTAGGCCCCAATGTTACTTTAACTGCATTCGCTAAGGCATCAACACCACGTTTCAAACCGTCGCGCGCTTCAATGTCGAATTTAATATCTTTTGCCATAATTTGTTTGTTTGTTTTTAGTCTTACTACTCAAATCTTACTACTAGTTAAATAATCGCTAGGATGTCATCCTCACGCATGATTAAATAATCCTTGCCATCAAACTTCAAGTCAGTGCCCGCATACTTCCCGTATAAAACGGTGTCGCCAACTTTTACCGTCATAGGCTCATCCTTTTTTCCGTTCCCAACCGCAACTACGGTTCCTTTTTGTGGTTTTTCTTTTGCAGTATCCGGTATGATAATTCCAGATGCTGTCTGTGTTTCTGCCGCAGCAGGCTCCACGATTACTCTGTCTGAAAGGGGTTTAATCTGTAATGCCATAATTAAATTATTTTTTATGTTATTAGTGGTAATGCTGTTTTCAGAAATTGTGCCAAGTATGCCTAACTGACAATTTATCCTAAAAAAAATGCCAGCATGTCAGTGCTGGCATTGTATAGTATATACCTGAAATTATTTTTTAGTACTCTCAGCTTGTTTTCCTGGTGTAACAGGTGCAGGAGTAACCGTTTTTGGCGCTGCCATATCTTTTTCATTAATGATTTTTGAATTAGCATCACTCAAGCTTCCTGAAAAACTCAAACTTGATAATAAAATCAAAAGGATTAAAATAGTAGCCAAAGTCCAAGTACTTTTATCTAAAAAGTCAGTCGTTTTTTGAACTCCTCCCATTTGCGTTGAACCGCCCAATGAAGAAGATAAACCACCACCTTTAGGATTTTGAACCATGATTACGATAATCAATAGAAAACAAACTATTGTTATCAGTACTAAAAAAATTGAAAATGTGCTCATTATGTATTAATTATTTTGTTGTAAAATTTTAATATCCGAAATTCGGTCTGCAAAGAAACTACTTTTTTCTGGATATTTCAAAATTAATATTTCATAGGCTTGAATTGCTTTTGAATATTTCTTTTGCTCTAAATAAACCCGGGCCAAAGTTTCCGTCATTAAATAGGAAGTATCCTCCGCCTGTTGGGGGATGACGGGTCCACTACTGTCTTTTGCTATAGGAGTTATTTTCGGATTATTCTCGATGAATTTATCAATCAAATCGATTTTTTTCTTCTTGTCTAACGTTGCAACAACGACATTTTCTTCTCGAATAATAGGCTGTAAACGGGATAATTGTAACCATTCCTGAAACGAATGTCTTTCGTTTTTTGAAAATTCTAATGGTTTCCCAAGGGCCAAATTTTCAACAACTTGCTGCGTTGCCGCCGGTGTAGCTTCTTTAATGGAAGTCAATATCGATTGCTCCAATAAGGCTGCAGAAGTTGGCGTCTCTGCCGCTATGACATGTTCACTGCCTACCACATTCATATTCATTAACTCCTCCAATTTCTTTTCATACAAGCCTTTTTGTACTGAGATAAAACTGTCCGACGTAATGAAGTCAAATAAGATACTGCGGTCAGTAGTATAAGCCGCCGACACTTTTAAAGCGTGATTGTAATGAAAACTATCCTGATTGTACAAATGCTTCAGCTTCAAAACACGAGCGCTCTGAAAATAGGGAAACGCCAACAATACATTGTCTAAGGTGTCTGCATACTTGTCATTGACCGCATCAGGTTTGTTCAGTAAATAAGTGTAATCAGTTAAATTCAAAATTCAAAGGTTTAATAACGACTGTGCACTACCATTTCGCCAACGACTCATTAAAGATGTCCTGCGTGATACGCTCAAAAATAACATCCAAAGCTTCCGTCAATTTCGAACCTATTAATTGGGTAGAACCATCATAATCAAAATAAAAAGAAAAGCGCTTCTCAAAATTATCGGTTTCTTTATTCTTATTGCTAAAACGTACATTCACCGTTACCGTCAAACGGTTTTGTGCCGCTTTCTGATCCGCTGTAGCCGTCATCGGAGTAATACGGTATTCCGTGATTTCTCCTTCATATAATAAATCACCATTCGATCCAGTTAAGTTCAAATTGGTTTGATTCTGAATGATTTCTTGAAGTTTAAGCGTGAAATTGCGATCCAATCCGGGCTCAATCAATTCGGCATTATTTTGAAAATAATTTACTTGAAAAGTTTTAGCATCTATAGGCTTTGCTCCCGTAAAATTATATACAGAACAGCCGTTGATACTCAAAACAACACAACAAAGGATAATGAATTTGATAAACTTCATGCTTCTAATTAAAGGGCTAAAGTAATTCTTTATTTTGAATTGAAGAAGAAGATTATAGGTAGTAATAATCGGCAAAGGAATAAAAACCAACATTGTTGTTGTTGCTGTCCAATACCTCTACCCCAATTTGAAACAATTTTCCTTCTATGTCTGGAGTAGCTCCATAGTTATAATGATACGGTTCCATAGTCCCTTTGTCAAATCCATTAGCTAAAGTTGCAGAGGCTTGCCCATCTACGAAGAAACTAGGGTCGGTCAATGATTTTACTTTAGCGACCGCCAATACCGCCGCATAAGCTGGATTGGTTCCAAAACCAGCATCAAAATGGAAATTCTTAACTACCGCTGCAGCTCCATTGCTTTCTTGTGCATAAGAAGTCATGTTCCCATTCGCATAAGTCATTTGGTATTGCCCAGCATTAGATCCCTCACGGGTATACGATAGCACTAATTGATCTGAATTTACCTCACAATTAATAGTAAAATCACTACCGTAGGTATAAGTATACGTATGTGTTGCCGCATCATAAAAATAAGGCAAATCATTAATACTTCTAATAGTGTTGTCGGAATTATAAGTGATAACGTCCGTGCTAGATAAAGTACCGTTGATATATTTTTTATCTGCAATGACACGATGCTGATTGTCATAAATAAATTCTTCTGCCAAAGTTTCGTCGGCCATTACAATCTTAGTCAATAAATTATTCTCGATAACCCACTGTCTTTCGTTAGGACTATTGTGGTAAAAAACTACTTTTTGTAAGTTCCCCGAACCTGTGGTGGGTGTTGCAGTTTCGTCATGGCTACAAGAAACCAAACCAAAAACAGCTAATAGTAGTAAAATGGAATATTTCATAATATAAGTAAATTGGGTAGGATAAAACTACGCCGTTTTAAATTAAAAGTCAAATTTATAAGTCAAACTGCTTTATTTTTCGATAAAGTGTCCGTTCTGAAATGCCTAGCTCATCTGCCGCTGCCTTACGCTTGCCTTTATGACGCTCCAAAGATTTCTTAATCAACTCGATTTCTTTTTGCTCCAATTTCAATACTTCCTCTTCTTCAACGGTTTCAGCTACCAAATAATTGGCGTCGTCTTCATCATCTTCCTCAAAACGGGTATGCTCCACCGTATTAGTTGAAGGCAAGATGTTCATCCTTGGCTCTTCTTCAAATGATATCTCACTGTCAACTTCCTTCGAACCATACACTTTCTGAATCAAGCCCGGATTAATGTCCTGCACCTTAGCACCATTTTTCATCAATTCCAATGTCAGCTTCTTCAAATCATTCAAGTCGCTCTTCATGTCAAAAAGTACCTTGTACAAGATGTCACGCTCGGTAGCAAAGTCACTGTCCGATTTCTTGCCACCAATAACCGAAGGCAACGTACTCCCCTCAACGGGTAAATACGATTGTAAAGTCCCCAACGAAATATCTCTATTAGTCTCCAATACCGAAATCTGCTCAGCCACATTGCGCAATTGCCGAATGTTGCCACTCCAGCGGTATTTCTGCAAAAACAAAATCGCGTCCTCCCGCAATTTAATAGGGGGCATTTTATACTTATATGAAAAGTCAGCCGCAAATTTTCGAAATAATAAATGGATGTCTTCTTTCCGGTCCCGCAAAGGGGGTAGCGGAATGTC
>CANBOV010000010.1 GCA_947371275.1 Flavobacteriaceae bacterium
CCTAAAAACAAACGATAAAATAAGGGTTATTTACGCAAAAGCTTGCTTTTCATCTTACTGAAAAACTCGGGGGTAACGCCTATATAGGAGGCTATTTGCTTTTGGGGGACTTGCTGAATCAAACTGGGATACCGCTTGCAAAATTTCTCAAAACGCTCCTCCGCCGTCAAACTTAAATTGTCCATCAAACGCTCTTGATTCGCTACCAAAGAGTTCTCCGTAAGGATCCTAAAAAAGCGCTCCAACTTCGGAATAGCAGTATAAAGTTCCTCTTGATCGGTCTTAGACAACAAGACCACTTCGGCATCTTCCAGTACTTCAATAAAAAGGGTGCCTGGTTGCTGGGAGAGCAAACTGTACATATCGCCAATCCACCAACCCGAACAAGCAAAACTCATCACATGCTCTACAATGTGATCGTTAACAGTAAAACTGCGCAGCAAGCCCGAGTGCACAAAGTAGGAATGGGTACAAACTTCCCCAGCCCGCAAGACCATACTCTTCGCTTTGTAGTGCCTAATGTCAAGCTTCGATAAAAGCAAATCTTCTTCAGCAGCGGTGAGGGTGACGATCTTCCCAATGTTGTCAAGGATAAGGGCCAACAGGGATTATTTTTTTAAAGGTAATAGTTTGAAATAGGTAACCACAAAGCGTCCGTCCTTAACTTCTCCAATAACTTCCGCTTGACGTACCGCATTGCAAAAGCCATCGTCCGCATGGGCATCGCCGTGTTCATCCAGTGTAGTGCCGTCCACAAAGTAGCTTTTGCCGTCCAAGCGCACCGCCAAAGCACAACCTGTAGCTTTCATCCCAAACTGACATTGACCACAAGAAACTTCCACCACTTGGATTTTAGTTTTGTCTTGTGCCGTTACCGTCAGGCAAACAAACAAGAGTAAAGTGCTAAGTAATGCTTTCATAAGTTAAGGATTTACAGTGAGTAAAGTGGCTGCTGCTTTAGCACGTTCCACAACTTCCGCAATAGGAGTGTCCAAAGTGTCATACGTCAAGGCAACTCCCATGCGGCGGTAGGGACGCGAACTAGGCTTCCCAAAGATACGAAAATCCGTCTTAGGCAAGGCCGCAATGTCGGCAAGTCCGGTATAAGTAGGGTGGGTAGCGTTAGCTGTAGCCAAGACCACCGCACTAGCACCCGCACGTTCCAAAGTGATTTCAAAGATCGGCAAACTCAAAACAGCGCGTAAATGCAACTCAAACTCGTTAAAGTTCTGAGTCCCTGCCAAGGTAACCATCCCCGTATCGTGAGGTCGCGGGGACAACTCCGAAAAGTAAACGCCTTCCGCCGTCAAGAAAAACTCAACGCCAAACAAGCCCGCACCGCCCAAAGCTTCCGTGACTTTCCGAGCCATAACTTGCGCCTCGACCAAGTCGTGCTCCGAAACCAAAGCGGGTTGCCAACTCTCTTGATAATCCCCCCGCTCTTGTCTATGGCCAATAGGGGCACAAAACAAGGTAGGGTTGTTATGCTGAGTCACCGTCAATAAAGTGATTTCCGAATGGAAGTTCACAAAGGCTTCGACGATAACTTCTATAATGTCTCCTCGAGATCCTTCTTCCGCATACTGCCATGCTTTATCTATATCGCCCTCAGTTTTAATAGTAGATTGTCCTTTTCCAGACGAACTCATCAAAGGCTTAACCACACAAGGCATCCCCACTTCCGCCACCGCACTGCGCAAGGTTTCCGCTGAGGTCGCATAACGGTAATTCGCCGTGCGCAAGCCAAGGTCTTTAGCCGCCAAGTCGCGAATCGCTTTTCGATTCATAGTGTAATTCGCTGCCTTAGCCGAAGGAACTACCCTAATGCCTTGCTGCTCATAAGCGTAAAAGCGCTCCGTACGGATGGCCTCAATCTCAGGAACGATAAAGTCGGGCTGATGCTTGGCTACAATTTGATCCAAAGCCGCGCCGTCCAACATGTTAATGACTTCAAATCCATCCGCCACCTGCATCGCAGGAGCGTTTTCATAACTGTCGACCGCAATAATGGTCTGCCCAATACGCTGCGCCGCAATCACAAATTCTTTACCTAATTCTCCCGAACCTAATAATAAAATCTTCGCCATAAAATGGTGTTTTTTGGGTATAAAAAAGCCCCAAGTTTCCTTGAGGCCTATAGTGTTAAACTAAAGCTTCCTTAATTCTTTTAAATGCCTCACTAAGCAAGGCCTCACTAGTAGCATACGAAATACGAATGCAATTCGGATTCCCAAAAGCATCTCCAGTCACCGTTGCCACATTGGCCTCCGACAATAAATACATAGAGAAATCATCCGCATTAGCAATCAACTTCCCACGCAAGGTTTGGCCAAAATAAGACGATACATCCGGGAAGACATAAAAGGCTCCCTCCGGTACGTTAATCTTCAAGCCCGGTATCGCTTTCGTTAAGCCTACAACCAAATCTCTTCTGTTTTTAAACGCCGTAACCATCTCATTCAAAACGCTTGGATCTGCATCCACCGCCGTAATAGTAGCACGCTGTGCAATAGAATTAGCCCCCGAAGTGACTTGCCCTTGCATCTTAGTACAAGCCTTAGCAATAAATTCTGGTGCGCCTATATAACCTATTCTCCAACCCGTCATAGCAAAGGCTTTTGCTACTCCATTCACCGTAATCGTGCGGTCAAACAAGCCTGGGATACTGCCAATACTACAAAAAGTTCCAGAGAAATTAATATGCTCATAAATCTCATCCGATACGATATAAACCTGCGGATGTTTTTCCAATACTTTGCCAATAGCCGTCAACTCCTCACGGTTGTAAACAGATCCACTAGGGTTACAAGGGGAACTAAACCACATCATCTTGGTTTTAGGGGTAATCGCGCGCTCCAACTGCTCCGCCGTAATCTTAAAATCAGTCTCCACCGAAGTAGGTACTTCCACAGGAACCCCTCCCGATAATTTAATGATCTCATAATACGATACCCAATAAGGTGCCGGTAATATCACTTCATCACCATCATTCAACATGACTTGCGCAATATTATATAACGATTGCTTTGCTCCCGTAGAGACTACAATATTAGCCGGTTTGTAATCCAAATTATTGTCACGCTTAAACTTACGGCAAATAGCTTCTTTCAATTCCATGTAACCGTCTACGGGGCTATAGGTACTGTAATTCTCGTCAATAGCCTTCTTAGCGGCTTCCTTAATGAAATCCGGCGTATTAAAATCGGGTTCCCCCAAACTTAAACTGATAATGTCTTTCCCTTGGGCTTTTAATTCTCGGGCCAAAGCCGCCATGGCCAAAGTCTGAGAGGTAGATAAATTATTAATTCTGTCGGATAAAACGGTGCTCATAGTGTGTTGTAATTAGGGTAAATAAAGAGACGCCACTTAAGGCGTCTGTTTGTGTATGTTAGGCCATTTGAGGCTGTCTTCCCAATTCCTTCAAATGCTTGAAGTGCGAGGCAATGGCAGCTCTAGTGGTTTTAAATTCGTAATAAGGCAATTCACATTCCTGCGCCGTTTGCTTAACAATCTCGGCAATTTTGTTATAATGAACATGACTAATATTAGGGAACAAATGGTGCTCTACTTGGTGGTTTAAGCCTCCCGTATAGTAGTTCACCAACCAGTTTTTAGGCGCAAAGTTGGCCGTAGTAAACAACTGATGGATCGCCCAAGTATTCTCGATTTCGCCGTTCTCATCCGGAATAGGATTCTCCGTTTCTTCCACCACGTGAGCCAATTGGAATACCACACTCAAGATAACCCCAGCCGTGTAATGCATCACCAAAAATCCTAATACTACCTTCCACCAAGTAATACCCATCACCATCGGTAAAACCAACCAAATGGTAAAATAAATCACTTTAGTAATAATCAAGGTAGTCCAGCGAATCACAGGCTTCTTAAATTCGCCATAAGACAAATTGCGCTTCAAATAACGCTTCATCTGTAAAAAGTCGGTAGTAATAGCCCAGTTAAAGGTCAATAACCCATACAAGAAAACCGAATAATAATGTTGAAATTTATGAAAACGATACCAGGGTGCCTCTTTCGTAAAGCGCATGATTCTACCCGCTTCCAAGTCCTCATCATGCCCCAATATGTTCGTATAGGTATGGTGCAATACATTGTGCTGTACCTGCCAGTTGTATACATTACCAGCAAGGATGTAAATACTACCGCCCATCATTTTGTTAACCCAAGAGATAGAAGAATAAGCTCCGTGATTCCCATCGTGCATAACGTTCATCCCAACACCTGCCATCCCAATGCCAATAACGACGTTCAATAATAAATAAACCCAAAAAGGCATATCCATCGCCAATAAAAAGAAATACGGCGCCAAGAAGATAGAAAACATAACGACCGCTTTAAGGTGTAACCTCCAGTTACCAGTCTTGTCCAAATTGTTTTCTTTGAAATAATTGTTAACGCGAGAGTTTAAGGTTCTGAAAAACTTCAGATTATCACTCTTAGAAAATATAGGTGCAGTGCTATCCATGTACGTACTATTGTATTTTGGTGCAAAGATAATTATTATAATTTTTTAAAGATTATAAACAAATCATAATTATCAACTAAAACGTTATTTTTGTTGAAAATTCTAGCCATGGAAGAAATTATAAATCAATTTCCTAATCTAACTGAAAATCAACTCCTACAGTTTCAAAAACTGGAAGCACTCTACCACGATTGGAATGCCAAGATTAATGTGATTTCCCGAAAAGACATCGATGAGTTATATACCAAACACGTGCTGCATTCCTTGGCAATTGCCAAAATCCAACCGTTCATGCCCGGAACCTATGTCCTAGACGTAGGAACAGGAGGGGGTTTCCCCGGAATTCCACTAGCCATCCTGTTTCCAGAAACCCGGTTTTACCTAATTGATGTCATCGCCAAAAAGATAAAAGTAGTGCAAGCAGTGGTCGACGAACTCCAACTCAAAAATGTAAAGGCCGAGCAATTACGGGCCGAAAATGTAAAAGGGGACTACGACTTCATCATCAGCCGCGCCGTGACCAATATGCCCGACTTCGTTTCCTGGATCAAAGACAAAATAAAAAAACAAAACAAACACGACTTGCAAAACGGTATCCTTTACTTAAAAGGAGGTGACCTTACCGAAGAACTAAAAGACTTCCCCAAAGCAAGCGAATACAACATAGCCGATTTCTTCTCCAATGAATTTTTCGAAACCAAAAAGGTAGTACACGTTCCTCTTAAGTTCAAAGCATAAAAAAAGCCCCAGTATTGGGGCTTTTTATTTTTAATTCTTGAGGAGTTTCTTGGTAATCGAACCTTGATCATTAGCAATGGTGATCAAGTAAACACCTTTGTTCAAACTAAGCGGAAGGGTAAATAAACCTTGTATCGTATTGTCTTTCGAAGTATAAATGGTTTTTCCCAATAAATCCGTAACGGTAATAGTAGCATGGTCCAATTCCGATGAGGTTTGCAGCACTATACTATTTTGTACGGGATTCTCAATCCATAACCCAGCAAAATCATTCGTTGGTGTAGCCAACGTAGTAGTGAATTTTTCCATACTAGTATTCGACTGATTGATAGACAATAAGGGAACCACAGCTGCCGTAGTCACACTTCTAAAAATAGGATTATTATTAAACGGATTAGACGTGTCATAATAGATATACGAAGTTTGTGTAGCCGTCCCTACATTAGAAAAGAAACTGTAATTCAAACTGATATTCAATACCGTTTTCAATCGTACTACCGTTCCTGTATAGCTATAGTCTGGTAAGTTCAAAGTTCCTGTAGCATCAACCGTAGTTGTCAAAGTTCCTGTAAAAGTACCAGAATACGTAGTGTAAACATAGGTTCCAGCCACTGTGGCATCGGTATTAGTGTAGCCAAAAGGCATTGGAAACGCCCCTAAAGTAGCATTATCCGTAACAAAGTTAATGTCCAAGTCCGTACCCGTCACACCGGTGATGGAAAAAGTACTCCCCACAGTTTTAGTATACATATTCGAGGAACCATTGGTATCCGTCGCTACCGTAACTTCGGTAGTCCCAGGATAAGTGGTTAAATCCCCAGAAGAAGGCGCCGTATAGGTATATACAAAGTTCCCAGCTGAAGTCAATCCACCAAAAGTCCAGGTTTGATTGGCGCCAGTCGGACTGTGGTCCAAGGCCGCTGCTGCAGTCAATGACGTAAAGTTGGAATTGTTATCGCCATGAAACGAAGGCACACTCTGAGCCCAAGTAAGGACTGAAGTTAATAAGGTTACTAAGAGTAATTTTGTTTTCATAAGTTGACAGTTATAATAAAGCCCGAAGATACAAAAATTTCATTTTCAACTACATAAAAAAAGCACAAGGGTTTTCTTGTGCTCTTTAAATAATAATAATTTCAATAGTACATTTGACTAAAGGCTTACTCTTTTATCAATTTTTCAGTAAAGGTCCCTCCCGCATAATACAGCTGTACCAAATAAATTCCGTTTGATAGCGACCCAATATCCAAGCGCGAGGCACCGCTAAGATCCACCAAAATCGTTCTCCCATTCAGATCCATAACACGAACCGATTCCAAACTGCTTTGGCTTTTATTTTCGATGCTAATAAAACCACTAGCCGGATTAGGGGTAATGGTAATTGGGTCAGGGCGACTGAACGTTTCGGTGCTTAAGTGCTCCATAGTGCCCGTAGTATTTTTGAGAATTACGCCAAAATCACCTACGACATATCCGTGGGTGGCATCGGCAAAAGTAATAGCTTCAAAAGGCGTATGGCCAGCCGTACTGAGATAACAATTGTCAGCCACCACTGGCGATTCCGGGTCAGTTACATTATTTCTCATAATACAAAAGGTATCACAATCACATAAAGTAAAACTATCCTCTATACTCCATACCTCATTTTCATTCATCGAATATAAATCAGTAAAATTACCCATTGACTCTCCTGCAAAAGTACTAGTTAAGCCACCATCAATAGTTTTGTATACGGTACCATTCTTGATAAAACCAATAGTTTCGGTTAAAAAATAAAAGGTGGTAGCAGCAGTAGGGAGCAATGTCCAGGTAAGACCTCCATCCGTAGTCTTAATAAATGTAGAATCCCCTTGCTGATATAAATTATAGCTACTGGCATAGCCCACTTGTGCATTTAAAAATTGGATGGTAGAAAAGTTGTGATCACCCAGGTAGCTGCAATCCGTAAAGGTAGCACCACCATCATTCGTTCCTTTAATCACACCGTCAGCTCCCGAAATATAAAAGCTGTTCGCATTCAAACAGGTCAATCCAGAAAGAGAAGTAGTAATTCCAGTAGCAATAGAAGTCCAACTCTCACCACCATCTACAGTTTTCAAAAGGGTACCGTTTTCGCCCACAGCATAGCCCACCGTAGCATTTACAAATTGAACTTTCATCAAATTAGCCGTAGTCCCCGACGGTTTAACAATCCAATGCTCGCCTCCATCAATGGTTTTTAAAATAACACCTGCATTCCCAACAACGACCACCAAATCACCATTGATGCCATAAACGTCATTTAAGTTAGCCGTAACTCCCGAAGTTTGAGGAACCCAATACTGCCCATAAAAAGAAACAGTAGTTAACAAAAGGAAAAGTGTAATTATTTTTCTCATGGGTAAGGTTATTGTGGGTTTACTAGATTCAATAAAAATAAGTAATTTTTTCATATGAAGACTTTTACACTTTGGCTAAATAAAAAAAGCCCATACGCTAGGGTACAGGCTTTAGTAATATTTAAGTTTTTTTAGGCATTTATTCTCCCAAAAAAGGATAGCGATAATCCTCCGGAGTAACCATAGTTTCTTTAATCGTTCTTGGCGAAACCCAACGCAATAAGTTCTGCATCGAACCGGCCTTATCATTCGTCCCCGAAGCTCTAGCACCCCCAAAAGGTTGCATACCTACAACCGCTCCCGTAGGCTTATCGTTGATATAGAAATTGCCAGCACTATTTTGTAAAGCCAAAGTTGCTTCTTCTATTGCATAACGGTCTTTACTAAAGATAGCACCGGTCAAAGCATAATCTGAAGTACCATCAACCAAAGCCAATGTTTCAGCCCATTTAGCATCCTCATAAACATATAAAGTCACTACCGGTCCAAATAATTCGGTTTCCATAGTGCTATATTTCGGATTAGTAGTAACGATAACGGTAGGCTCAATAAAATACCCCTTAGACTTGTCGTAGTTACCTCCCACAATAATCTCCGCATCAGCATCTTGCTTAGCTTGGTCAATATAACGAGCCAACTTGTCAAACGAACCCTCATGAATTACCGCCGTGATAAAGTTGCCAAAATCTTCCGGACTACCCATTTTCATAGACTTCACATCCGTAATCAATTGTTCTTTTACCGCTGGCCACAAACTTTGTGGAATGTAAGCTCTCGAAGCTGCCGAACACTTTTGCCCCTGGAACTCAAATCCACCACGGGTAATACCTGTTACTACTTGTTTTACATTAGCACTAGGATGTGCCAATACAAAATCCTTTCCACCCGTTTCCCCCACAATTCTAGGGTACGTTTTATAAGTATGGATGTTAGTCCCTATCTTTTTCCAAATTTCTTTAAATACAAAAGTCGAACCGGTATAATGCACGCCAGCAAAATGCGGACTAGCCAATACCGTATCCGTAATCATTACAGGATCCCCAAATACGACATTGATAACACCCTCAGGAACGCCCGCTTCTTTAAAAACATCAATGATAATCTTAGCAGAGAACACCTGACTGTCACTAGGCTTCCATACCACGGTATTTCCCATCAAGGCAGCACTAGCGGGTAAATTAGCCGCTATAGCCGTAAAATTAAAGGGGGTAATCGCATATACAAATCCCTCCAAAGGTCTATATTCAACACGGTTCCAAACATCTGAAACCGATTTAGGTTGGTCATTATAAATCTGCGTCATGAACGCCACATTAAAACGCAAGAAGTCAATCAACTCACATGAAGCATCAATCTCCGCTTGGAAGATGGTTTTCGATTGGGCAATCATCGTAGCTGCATTAATTCGAGCTCGATACGGGCCCGCAATCAACTCCGCCGCTTTTAAAAAGATAGCCGCTCTTTGTTCCCAAGCCAAATTAGCCCATTTTGTGCGAGCCTCCAAAGCCGAAGCAATCGCTTGCTCAACATGTGCTTTTTCAGCCAAATGATAAGTTCCTACCACATGCTGATGATCATGAGGCGCCGTCATGGTACGGGTGTTCCCCGTACGTATTTCTTGACTGCCGATGTAATTAGGAACGTCTATAGTCTCGTTCCACATTTTTTGATAAGCGGCAAGGACCGCTGCCTTCTCAGGCGTATTTGGTGCGTATGATTTTACAGGTTCATTGACCGGAGTTGGGACATGAAAGAATCCTTTTGGCATAATATAAAAAGATTAAATGGGTTAGTACAGTTCTAAATAAAAGAGCCTTCTATTGAGAATCTTTAATTTGAACACAAAAGTACAAAGGAATTTTTGAATTATTTATAAGAAAGGAACCCAAAAACTTAATTCAATGCAAAAGGTGCACTAAGTTTAAAAGCCGGAACAATTACTTTAAAAGTCTTGGTGCTGGTAAAGTTGATCATGTTAAAATACCCACTCATAGCCCCAAAAGGAGAAGACAATAAACAACCCGAATTATAAGTGTGTTTTTCCCCAGGCTTCAATACGGGTTTTTTTCCAACCACGCCTTCACCATCAACAACCTCGATTTCATTCAAAGAATCTAAGATCTCCCAATGACGTGTATTCAGTTGAACCGAATCTTTACTATGGTTTTCAATAGTAATCTCATAACTAAAGGCAAAATGGATCTTGTAGTTTTTGAAGTAAGTCCCTTCAAAACTAGTCAATACAGAAATCTTAATGCCTCTCGTTATTTGTGAAACCATTTGGGTTTTATTGTTTTATGTTGTCAAATTTACAAAAATTACCATTCGCATTGTAAATTTCATGTTATCTTTTGTTAGTTAGTAATGTCTACAGAACTAGCAATACCCTTTCCAATTATGCGATCGTAGCGCTGATTGTTTTCTTTGTAATAAACCAACACAAAATAATTGTTCTCCGTTTGGAAAAAATTGCCGTCAACCGCATTTTCCTCATCTATTTTTTTAGTGCTATCGGCAATTACATATTGATAATTGGTAAAGCCTTGCTTAACCATGATCGCTTTTTCATAGACACCTCGTTCTGCATTGTAGTCCATTTTGTTTTCGTCTGTCAGCGCATAATTGTTAAACATACCGTTCACATAAAGGTTACCTTTCCCATAATAATTAGGTGCCGATAAGGTAAAAAAGATCCAAGAATAATCAGCTTCTACATCATTGTTTTCGGCAGCGAGCTTTTGGATAAGATAGTTTCCATCAATATCAGGATAATAGGTGTAAGGTTTGTTTCCCCTCGCTTCATTAGTATACAAATGGGCATTGTAAAGGCCGCCTTTAGAATCAATCGCAGCAATACTGTTGTTAGCCGCTCTAATGTTTTTATTCTCAAAAAACAGAAACTCATTGCCTCCCCAAAACTGCGTTTCCCCATCGTATTTATAAATCAAATCATTCCCAATAGTATATTGAGGCTTAATATTAGTAATCGCATTGTCAAACTTCCCATTCTGCATCAAGAGTACTTTAATGTTGGTAAGCGGACTCTGGAAATTAATGGTGGCCGACTTAATAGCAAAATCCAAATTCTGCTTCTGATTATAAACCGTTAAATTTCGAGCGCGTTTTACTTGTACCGGCACCGAAACTAAGTTTTCATAAATGATAAACTTCTTAGAAAAAACCACTTCCTTGTCTTCGTTCAAAATCTTTAAAACATAATTACCACTCACCCGCAATTGAGTAAGTCGGTTAGGTAGCGTCAATCGGTAATGAGAATAGGTCTGTAAGGTGTTAAAGGAATTAGTATAGTCTTGTATTCTTTGATCATCAAAACCATTTAAATATTCATTTCTAGAAAGCTGCGAGGGCTTCCAGTCATAATCACAATGGGTCAGAGTGTAATAATAATTAGCCTCAGTGCCATACAAGTCGTCAAACTGTAGTTGAAAGGGATCATCCAACTGAAAAACAGGAATTGCATTTTGCCCATTCTGAACAAAAGATATCGTCTTAATATTAAACGGAGGAGGAACTTCTACTTCTGCTTGTGAAAAGGATAGCAGAGAAAGTAATAAAAAACACAAAGAGACTGACTTTTTTAACATATGTTTTGAATAGGAGTAGTAAAGATATTAAAATTTACTTACTAAAATTAGGCCAAAACTTAGTTTTTACTTAAAACAAACCGGAATGATCTCTCCTTTGGCTAAGCAATATTGCTCCACCAGGGTTGCGGGAATTTTATTTGTGTAATCTTCTTCCGTTACCTGGAATCCAATGCTTCTCAATTTGTCAAAATAGTCTCTACCATAAACGCGCACATGGTCATACTGCCCAAAGATTTTAGCCCGCTCTTTTTGGTCAACGATGCTGTCATCCGAAAAGGTTACGGCTCTTGATAAATCTTGGGGAATCTGAAAGATCCCCATGCCTCCGGGTTTTAATACACGATACAATTCTTGCATCGCTTTAGTGTCATCGGGTATGTGCTCTAAAACGTGATTGCAAAAGAGTATATCATAACTATTGTCTTCAAAGGGTAAATTGCAAATGTCCGCCTTAACATCGGCCAACGGACTTAGCAAATCGGTGGTGGTATACTCAATGTTGGATTGCTTCTTAAAGCGCTTGTAAAACTCTTGCTCAGGTGCAAAGTGCAACACCTTCTTTTTGGCGGATGAGGTAAAGAAATCGGTTTCATTTTGTAAATACAACCACAATAAACGATGCCGTTCCAAAGATAAAGTGCTTGGCGACAATACATTATTCCGCTGATTTCCATAACCATAAGGTAAAAACATCCTGAAACTTTTACCATCAATAGGATCCGTAAAGCGATTGCCCTTTAACAACAAAGCCAATATAGGCCGTACCACGATACTCAATCGTATTAGGATGGGTCTCGGAATCGTATTTAAAATGAACTTGAATATTTTTTTCATTATAGGACTATTGGGTTTTTACGGAATTCCGCCTCCTCATTACTCTCAATTCCCAACGCTTTATATACATAAGCAAATGTGGAAAGCAACTCGGGCTTACCGTCTACTAAGGCCACATCATGCTCAAAATGTGCACTCGGTTTTCCATCAGCCGTCAAGATCGTCCAACCGTCTTTCAATTGCTTTATGTTTTTAGTTCCCATATTAATCATCGGCTCTATCGCCACAACCATACCTTCTACAAATAATTTTCCCCGACCTCTTTTACCATAATTCGGCATTTCTGGGTCTTCGTGCATTTTAGTGCCCAATCCATGTCCTACAAGTTCACGCACTACGCCATAACCATGTGCTTCGGTATATTTCTGGATGGCATTACCCACATCTTCTACTCGATTACCTAATCTGAATTCCCGAATGCCGACATATAAACTTTCTTTTGTAACTTGTAGTAACTTTTTAACTTCAGGAGCCACGTCTCCAATCTCAAAAGAATACGCATGGTCCCCATAAAAACCGTTTTTCAAGGCACCACAATCCACAGAGATGACATCGCCTTCTAGCAGGGGAACATTGTTTGGAATTCCATGAACTACTTGCGCATTCGGACTAACACAAAGTGAATTGGGAAAGCCATACATGCCCAAGAATCCCGGTTCTGCACCATGGTCTCTAATGAAAGCTTCAGCCAGTTTGTCTAAGTACAGGGTGGTCACACCTGGTTTTATTTCAGAGGCAATCATGCCTAAGGTTTTCGATACAATTAAAGCACTTTCGCGCATCAATTCAATTTCTTCTCTTGTTTTTGGGATAATCATGTTATTCAATTTAACTTTCTTCCATGCAATAGTTGCCTTTGGATGGTTGGCAAAAGTACAATTTTATACTGATTTTGAATAATCAACAAGGACAAATGAGTTTTATCATGTTTTTCCTTAACTTTCAGAATTAACTTTGTTTAAAAGTTTAGTTATGAGCAAATATGTTACCGCAGCAGAAGCTGTAAAAGTAGTGAAGTCTGACGACCGCGTGTACGTTCAGGCAGCAGCGGCAGCGCCCACCATTTTGACAAAGGCACTCACCGAAAGAGCCGCCGAATTACGCAATGTAGAGGTCTGTCATTTACATACAGAAGGAGAAGCTCCCTATGCAAATCCCGCATTAGCAGCTAGTTTTCACGTAAATTCATTTTTTATCGGAGGAAATGTGCGTCACACATTAAAAGCCGGTAATGGTTCGTATACCCCGGTTTTTTTAAGCGAGTTACCACACTTGTTTAGAAAAAACGTCTTGCCTATCGATGTAGCCTTTATTCATGTTTCGCCACCCGATAGGCACGGGTATTGTTCCCTAGGGGTATCGGTTGAAGCTACTTTAGCAGCGATAGAAAATGCCAAACTTGTAATTGCACAAGTCAATCCGCAGATGCCACGAACCTTTGGAGACGGAATCATTCATGTCGATGAAATTGATTATTTGGTGGAAGTGAATACGCCCATCTATTCTCATGAGGAAATTCCCTTTACCAAAGAAGAAGAACGAATTGGGGAATATGTTGCCTCTCTTATTGACGACCGAAGTACCTTGCAGATGGGAATTGGTTCTATTCCTAACGCAGCCTTGAGCAAACTCAAAAACCATAAAGATTTAGGATTACACACCGAAATGTTCTCCGATGGGGTAATCGATTTAATCGAAAGCGATGTAATTAATTGTAACTATAAAGGCACTTTAAGAGGCCGAGTACTAGCCACCTTTTTGATAGGGTCTAAACGTTTATACGATTTTGTCAATGACAATCCGTTCATAGAAATGAAAGAGTCTTCTATGGTAAACGATACTGCCCGTATACGTAAGAACCCAAAAATGGTGGCTATTAACTCGGCAATTGAAGTGGATGTAACCGGTCAAGTATGTGCCGATTCTATAGGAGCAAACATGTATTCTGGTGTAGGTGGACAAATGGACTTTATCAGAGGGGCCTCCTTAAGCGAAGGCGGAAAAGCAATCATTGCGCTACCGTCCATCACCAAAAGAGGAGAAAGCCGCATAGTACCTTACCTAAAACAAGGAGCGGGAGTCGTTTCTACGCGCTCGCATGTGCAATACATCATCACAGAATATGGCATAGCCGATTTATATGGTAAAACCTTAAGACAAAGAGTAACCGAAATGGTCAGAATAGCACATCCTACACATCAAGAAAGTATAGAAAGAGCCTATTATGAAATGTTGCATTAGTGACCGCTCCCTGTTAGAGATAATAGTAGTAAAGGATATAAAAAAGCCCCTCATTGAGGGGTTTCTTTATTCTTTCACAAATGTAGCAGTCGCACTACCGCTGTCGGTTGTCACTTTGATAAAATAAGTCCCTGTTTTTAAATTACAAACATCTAAGGTAGCTGCTGTTTCATTACAAACTATGGTAGTAATCCTTTGCCCCAAAGGATTGTATAGGGTAATGGAGTTTATTTTTTGAATACCATTCAGCACAAGTTGCAAACTATTTTGAACCGGATCAGGATAGACCTTTAGGCAAGAGGAAATCGTATTAAGGGAGGTGCCCAAATTACACAAGGAACTCAACTGACAATTGGTATAGCCATATTGGCTAATAAGATTCTGCACCGTAACTATTTGATCACCATCGGCACATACATTCAAAAGATTAGGATTATTTGAGAAATCCAAAAAAGGTTCGTTACTGCCGTTTTTAATATTTAAATAAGCTAAGGGTGTAAGGTCATGACAGTTCAATACCGAAAGCGATGGAAGACTACTAACATCTAAGGAGGCTATTGCATTATAACTGCAATCTAAAACGGCTAAACTCGGTAAGTCAGTAAAAGTAATGGAGGGGATGAGGTTATTATGGCAATACACTGATTGTAAATCAGCCAAACTAGTAAACTCAAACGGATTGCTAATTTGATTATGCTCGCAATTTAAAAGCACCAACTGGTTTAAAGGATTCAAGTCCAATGAAGTGATTTGATTGTTAGAGCAGTTAAGAGTAGTGATGGCATTTAATCCAGTTAAATCTAGTGCCGTAAGTTGATTATAAGAACAGTTTAAGGAAGTTAAGTTTACCAAAGCACTCAAATCTAAACTACTGAATTGGTTTGATTGACAGCCCAAATCGGTAAGCTGAGTCAAGTTGCTGAGGTTTATATCCGTCAATTGATTGTAATCAAAGTTTAACGATTGAAGATTGTTCAAAGTACTAAGATTCAAAACCGTAAGAAAGTTAAACCGGCAACTAATGTTTTGTAAACTGCTAGCATTGGCAAAATTAATCTGGGTGAGTATGTTCTCGGCACATTCTAAGGTAGTCAGATGGGTTAATCCTGTTAAGTCTAAAGTTGGGATTAGGTTGAGACTACAGTAAAGTGATTTAAGATTAAGTAAAGTGCCTACATTCAGCGAAGGAATATGGTTTTGATTGCAATTAAGGGTCCGAAGATTTGTAAAATATTCAATACCGGTAATATCATGGATATTGGCAATAGAAACATTCAAACTGGTGACTTGAAGGGCTTCGCTAATTTCAATCTCGTTGTTATTGTTGATGTCTATTTGTATCGGAGTCATGCCATTTACCGCGATGCTATTAGCCGCACTAGCAGCCAATAATTTGGCTTTAAAATCAGCATCAGGGATGTTTATGATTTGCGCCGTAGTGGTTATAGCCACAAGGACAAGTGCCAATAGGGTATATAGTTTTTTCATAAAATGGTGTTGGACAAATATAACATAAAAAAGCCCCTTAAAATAGGGGCTTTAATTTTATAATAAAGATTTTCCAGTCATTACTAATGGTTTTTCAATGCCCATTAATTCTAGAATAGTTGGTGCTAAATCACCCAAAACACCGTTGTGAATAGTTTTTAATTCAGGGTCCACTAGTATAATTGGTACTGGATTAGTCGTATGAGCTGTATTCGGGGATCCGTCAGGGTTGATCATGGTTTCACAATTTCCGTGGTCCGCAATGATTATCGTAGTGTAGTGATTGGCCAAGGCAGCTTCTACTACTTCTTTTACGCAAACATCTACAGCCTCACAGGCTTTTATAGCCGCAGCCATAACTCCTGTATGACCTACCATGTCACCGTTAGCAAAATTCAAACATACAAAATCAACACTGCCTTTGTTCAATTCCGGAACTAGTGCATCTTTTAATTCAAAGGCACTCATTTCAGGTTGCAAGTCGTAGGTTGCTACTTTGGGTGAATTTCTCAAAATACGGGTTTCACCTCTAAAAGGAATTTCTCTTCCTCCCGAAAAGAAGAAGGTTACGTGAGGGTATTTCTCAGTTTCCGCTATACGAATTTGGGTTTTGTTATGTTTTTCTAAAACTTCACCCAGCGTTTCTGTAATATTGTCTTTATCGTAAATGATGTGTACGTTTTTATAAGTATCATCATAGTTGGTCATTGTAACATAATACAAATTTAATTTATGCATATTGAATTCGTGGAAGTCTTTTTGTGAAAGGGCTTCTGTTAATTCTCTTCCGCGATCCGTTCTAAAATTGAAGAATATCACAACATCATCATTTTGAATGGTTGCGATGGAATTGTTGTTTCCATCAACGGCTACTAAAGGTTGAATGAATTCATCGGTAACATCATTGGCATAACTATCAGCGATACTCTGAACTAAATTTGTACTGTGTGTTCCAGTCCCATTTACTACCAAATCATAAGCTAATTTAACACGTTCCCATCGTTTGTCTCGGTCCATCGCATAATAACGACCAATGACGGTGGCAATCTTTGCCGTAGTGTTTTGAAGATATTTTTCTAAACCTTCAATATACCCTTTGCCAGATTTCGGATCTACATCTCTACCATCGGTAAAGGCATGCACAAATACTTTTTGTAAACCAAAATCTTGAGTAGCATCGATTAATCCTCGTAAATGAGACGTGTGCGAGTGCACCCCACCATCTGAAACAAGACCTAAAAAGTGTATCGGTTTGTTGTGGTCTTTTGCATATTGAAAAGCATCTAGTAATGGTTGCTCCTTACTCATCGTCTTGTTGGCCACCGCTAAATTAATTTTAGCTAAGTCTTGATAGACTATTCTTCCGGCACCAAGATTCATATGGCCTACTTCAGAATTTCCCATTTGGCCTTCAGGCAAACCTACATTGAGGCCGTCTGTCCTTAGTTGTGCATTCGGATATTTAGTGTAAAGACTATTAATAAATGGGACATTAGCATTGTCAATGGCAGATACTTTCGGGTCAGGTGATTTTCCCCAACCATCTAAAATCATGAGGATTACTTTCTTATTCATTGGGATTTGTTTTAAACAAAGATACGGCTTAAAATTAGAAGTGGAATTTTTCCTTAGGTTTGGTAACAGTTTTAGAAAGCTTACTGTTTTTTACCGTATTGTAATCAATAAAATACCGAACACTAATAGAGAAAATATGATTCAAATTCTGATTGTCAATAGCATCATTAAAATTATGTTCAAATTGGCGGCTGAATTCATGACTAAACAAAGAAGCATTATTACGGTATAAAACAGAAACTTGGCTTCCTGGGGCAAACCACCAAGAATAAGACAAGTCCAAATTCCAAATGGTAAGATTAAAGTTTTTGTTTTCAGTAAAACTGTTGTTTTCAATCAAACTTCCATTGTCTAATAAGGTTAAAAACTCATGGTTGTTTACATACGACCAATAATGGCGCACAGAAAGGGATAAGTTCATCTTGTTATTCAAGGTGTATTTTCCTTGAAGTGTGTTGACATAAGTAATTCGGTCTCTTTTTCCGAAAATGGTATTGTTTTCCCCGTCAAACGCAACCCACCCAGTAGTATTGTTTTGTCGGTTAAAATTAAAATTATACACTATGGAGAAATGGTCATTAAAGCGATACCTCGGACTTAACACAAAACCATAACTTCTTCTATCTTTCTCGTTCAATATATTGTAGAATGGGTTAAAGTCCCAAGCAAATTTCTTGTTGTAATTTGAGGAATAATATAACCAAATGTTCAAGCTTTCAGGAATCGTAACATAATTGGATTGAAAATCTGATCTAGGTTCATAAAAGTCATAGATTTTTACAGGTCTAATATTGAATCCACCACCATAATAATCATTTATTTTGTTGTTGGAGTTTATATTAAGATTAATTTGACCAGCCTGAATTCTTCCGGACTTATTGTCAAATTCCGAATAAAAATTCAAATTGGAATTAAAAGTATTGAAGGTATTAGTAGGCTTTAAGATTCTATAACTTACATTGCCACGTAGAGAATGGTAATGGGTTTGAAAATTAATACCCAAATCATTAATGTCATAATCTTTAGAATAGTATTTTCCTCCCAATCCATAACGATATTTTCCTCCAGTTTTGGCAAAATAAAGTTCAGAAGTAAACCCTCTTTTATCCTCTAGATTTGAATTGTCATTTACAAAACTGTATTTAACACCTCCATTTATATTATAGGTGTTTTTAATGGTGTTTAAATCAAAAACTAGTCCTGAGACGTTAGCATCTCTATAGGAACCATTGCGTGTTACATTTGTATTTACAAAGGATACTGAAGAATTTTTTCGAAAGCGTTGGTCTAATACTAAAACATTATAATTGGTCAATGGAGATAAAATTTCCATTCGTGTTTCATTGGTGTCAGTGTTTTTTATAACTACACTAGTTTTTTCTGAAACAGCATTTAAAACCCCAATACCTAAACCTGTTTTTGTTCTTCCTGATATTTTTAAAGCGTTTACCAATTTAATGGTGCCTGGTTTGTCTACTACCACTTCGTTGTCAGCCGTATTTAAAGAAGGTGTCTCTCCAATTCTTCTGGTATAAAGCAAGTCACCTTTGGTAAATAAATCAGTTCCTTCAGTAAAAAAAGGACGGTTTTCACTAAACTGCTGTTCGAATGCACTTAAGTTTAATTCTACATTATCAAATTTTGTTTGACCAAAGTCTGGAATCAATATCGCATCTAAGGTAAAGGCATCATTAATGCCATATTTTATGTCTAGCCCTCCTTTAAATTCTCCATAAGTTTTTGTTTTTTTACTCGAATAAATATATTGCGATGCATATGGAATAAGAAAGAGACGTGTAGGTGTTTTTATGTTTTCTATACCCTCCAAAATTCCCGCTTGGGTGCTTTCATTTACAATTTTATTATCAATAAAATTCCACGAGTATTGCTGTCTGAACCTTCTAATTTCACGATAGAAATTCAATCCCCAAGTTTGTTTTTTTTCTGTTGAAAACCGTAAGGCAGCATACGGAATTTTCATTTCAACGGTCCATCCATATTCAGTTAATTCTACGTGGCTTTGCCAAATAGCATCCCAGGAAAAGTCTTCGCCACTGGCTTCCGTATAGACTCCGTCTTGTTGAACACCAGCAGAACTAACAAAAAAACGAAACTCTTGTTGTCCATCATTATAGCCATTTAAAAAAACGCCAAAATGATCGGCAGTAGCAAACTCATCTCTTGTAGCTAATTCTTTTAAAATTTTATTTGGCTCATTGTCATAAAGAGTAGCGGCAATATAAACTGCTTCATTGTTGTATACTACTTTAACTTCGGTCCTCCTTTCAGGTGGAATTGATTTGCCATTATCAGGATTTAGCATTATGAAATCAGTTGCAACGGCTGCTTGTTGCCAAATGGGTTCATCAAACTTACCATCAATAGAAATCTTATCCGTTGTAAATAAGGTCTGCAATGTTTTCTTCTGACCAAACGACCAAATAGTAAGAAAGAGGAAGATATGTAAAAAACGATAAGTTTTTTTAGACATAAAGTAGGGCGTTAGTCGAACAAAAATAATTATTTAATTGATTCTTACAATTCTAATTGCCAATAATACTACTTTTTAAGAAAAATAATATAAGCAATTGAATTATTTTAAGGCGTATTTTGTTTTTTGGTATTTTTTGTAATTCAAAAGAAAGAGTTGTTTAAGTAAGTAACTAAATGGTTTTGTTTGGGTTATAGGGATTGAATTTTTTAGTTAAATTTTTTAGATAAAAAATTTGCATCTAAGTAAACTTATTCTATATATTTGCACTCGCAAACAAGTTCAGTGAACAGTTTATTCTAAATAAGCGCTTTGTGAAATAATGCGGAAGTAGCTCAGTTGGTAGAGCTCCAGCCTTCCAAGCTGGTTGTCGCGAGTTCGAGCCTCGTCTTCCGCTCTTTAAAGTCTCAAACTTTAGTTTGAGACTTTTTTTATTGTCCTAAATAGGATAAATTAGATTCAGAGGTTACTTCTTTTGCTTCCTGATTTTGTTGAAATAATCGGGCAGATAAATGGCCCTTTAAAAGAATGTTGTCCCCATTTACTTCTAGCCAACTTCCTTCACGTAATCCTAAAACCGGAATAGTGTTAAAAGCATGAAACTCCTTAATTCGAGTTTCTCTAGTTTCTCCCATATGCTTACTTTGGCTATCGGGGTCCAGGTAATGCGGATTCAAATTAAAAGGAATCAACCCCAATGTTTTAAAGCTAGGTGGGTAAATTATTGGCATGTCGTTGGTCGTTTGCATAGTCAACCCGGTAATGTTGCTTCCGGCACTGGATCCCAAATAGGGTGTACCGGTTTCAACGACTTGGGAAAGTACTTCCATAACATTGTTTTCATATAATTGGGTAACCAATAAAAAAGTGTTGCCACCTCCAGTAAAAATCCCTTGGGCTTTTTGAATAGCAGCTGTCGGGCTCTCAAATTCATGCAAACCTTTGATAGTTTTGTTGATTTTAGCAAAAGCAGTGCTGACAAAAGCAGTGTATGCCTCATGAGATATTCCTCCTGGACGAGCATAGGGAATAAACAAAATTTCGGTACAATCTTTAAAATGATATTCCAATGTAGAGAGTAAGTACTCGAGATAATTTCCACCGTGTAAGGTTGAAGTGCTGGCAATGATTAGTTTTTTCATTCTATTAGGTTCTTTGACCAAAAGTACAGTTTTTGAATTTTTATTTAACAAAAAATTACCAAGGCATTGGGATTTATTTAGGATAAGGCTGAGATAATTTTACCAAATACCAGCCAGCCAATGAAATACGCTATTCTAATACTAATTATTGTACTTGCTACTAATTTGCTTTCGGCTCAGGAAAGTAATGTCAGAGAAATCAAGGGTAAGGTTGTTTCGGAGGCTCCAGAATTAGAAAATATCTATGTAATTAACCTAAAAACAGAGATCACTTCAACTACAGAGAAAGGTGGCTATTTCAGGCTGCAAGCCGCAGTAGGGGACACTTTAATGTTTTCTGCCATTCAAATTAAAGGGCATAAAATTGTCCTTACAGAAAAAGACTTTGCCAAAGATTTAGTGCTGTTTCCCTTAGACCCGGTAATTAATAGGTTAGATGAAGTAATTGTAAAACAATACAAAAACATCAATGCAGTTTCTTTGGGAATAATTGCGATGGATACCAAACACTATACCCCAGCGGAGCGTAAATTAAGAGCAGCTTCCGGAGCCGATTTAAAAGGCAATGAAGACGGAACGATGGGAGCTTCGGCGAGTTTAGACCCAATATTTAACTGGATGTCTGGCAGAACGGCCATGCTCAAGAAGGAACTTGAAGTAGAGAAAAAGGAAACACTGTTGGAAAAGTTGGAGAACCAATTTGCGTTGGATTATTTTATATATAAACTCAAAATTCCAAAAGAATATGTAAAAGGATTTTGGTATTATGCTGTAGAAGAAAGCCGATTGGCCACTGCGCTGAATACAAAGAATAAGGCGATGGCTTCATTTGTATTAGCTGAATTGTCTACTAATTATTTAGAATTGCAAAAGTGTGGAAATAAATAGTTTTAGTACTTTTGAAACCTACAGGCTAATCGATTCCAATGAGATACCTCCTTCTTTATTTGTTTTTTTTAATTTCAACTGCCGGGATCAGTCAGTCGACTGAGTTGTTTTTTTTGAGAGGTAAAATAGTGAGTCCTGTACATGAATTGGCGAATGTCAATGTATATAATTTACGTTCAGATTCAAGCACAACTACCGATGAAAATGGCGATTACTCATTTTTTGTAATGGCTGAAGACACCTTGAAATTTACCAGCGTACAAGTTGAAACCAAAAAGATAGTCATTACAGAGGCAGATTTAACCAAATCCATATTGGTAACTTCTTTGCTGCCCAGTGTAATAAATTTGGATGAAGTTCAAATTAAAGAATACAAAAACATCAATGCGGTATCTATGGGTATTCTAGATAAACCCGCCAAGCAGTATACACCTGCGGAGCGGAAGTTGCGCGCTGCTGAAGAACTACATTGGTATAGTCCAATATTAATTCCTCTGGGAGGAATGAGTGTTGATGGTATGCTTAATTCGATCAGTGGACGTACCAAAATGCTGGAGAAAGAGGTTTCTATTGAAAAAAAAGAAAAGTTGCTTCAGAAAATAGAATATCAATTTGGGCTTGATTATTTCACCAAAAAACTAAAAATTCCTGCGGAAAATGTAAAAGGATTTTGGTATTATGCGGTAGAGGACACTAGGCTTGTAGACGCGCTAAAAGCTAAAAATAAAACAAAGGCCTCTTTTATTTTGGCTGAGTTAGCTTCAAAATATAAAGAATTGCAAAAAACAGTTCTCAATTAGTTTTACTATTTTTGAAGGATGAAAAGAACACGAAACAACATGTTGCTAATAGTTTTGGTTTTCGGACTGACCGCTGTAACTGTGCATCGGTTTTATGTAGCGATATACCAAATTAACTACATGTCACAAAAAAAAAGGGTGGAAATAACTACTAGGATATTTGTAGATGATTTAAATGAAGTATTGCAAAAGGAGTATCATCAAAAGACTTTTATCGGTACTGAGAAGGAAACTCCAGAGGCAATTGCATTAATGAAAAAATACTTGGCAGAAAAATTTAAAGTATCCATAGACGGACAGCTCAAATCCATGAGTTATTTGAGTTGTGAAATGGAAAACAATGTAATAATTTGCTACCTCACCATCAAAGATATCCCTAGAATAAGTACAATGGAAATAGAAAATTCGGTACTAACAGAACTGTATTCGGAACAGCAAAATATTATTCAGTACAAGAATAATAGTACTAAGCAAAACTTGTTATTAACAAGTGAAACCACTAAAGGAATGTTAAAATAATTTCTGAATTCTTTGCGCCCCACAAATTTATTTTACTTTTAGCTCCTTAATAAAATCAGTATGAAAGGAATAGCTACTATTTTGTCCTTGGTATTTTCGATATCTATTAGTTTAGTTCAGGCTCAGGAAACTCTAAAATCAACCAAAACAGACGAAAGAAATCCAGATAAGTTTAAGCAAATGTATGATTTGTTGGCGACTCCCAATATGTATCGTACAGCTTCAGGTGCCCCAGGGCCAGAGTATTACCAGCAACAAGCAGACTATAAGATTGATGTTGAGTTGGATGATAAGAATCAAAAATTGTACGGAGTCGAGACTATTACCTATACCAATAATGCCAAAGAATCGCTGGATTATTTATGGATTCAATTGGACCAAAACGAAAAGGCTAGAAATTCCAAGTCGCCATTAGTAGATAGTAATAAGACAGATTTGTCACTTCCGGCCCAAGCTTTTTCCCGCAGGTATTTAGAAGAAGATTTTGATGGAGGTTTTAAAATTGAATATGTGAAAGATGGTCAAGGAAACCCTATGACCTATACCATTAATCAAACCATGATGCGTGTAGAAGTGCCTAGATTATTACGTCATGGTGAAAAGGTTGCGATATCCATCAAATGGTGGTATAATATAAATAATTACTTGTTAGACGGTGGTCGTTCAGGTTATGAGCATTTTGATAAAGACGGAAATAACCTTTATATCATTGCTCAGTTTTATCCAAGGATGGCAGTGTATAACGATGTAGAAGGATGGCAAAACCAACAGTTTTGGGGCTCGGGAGAATTTGCGTTGCCTTTTGGTAATTTCGAAGTCAATATTACGGTTCCTGCAGATCATATTATGGAAGCAACAGGAACCTTATTGAATAGAAGTGAAGTATTTACGCCAGCTCAATTATTGCGTTATGCAGAAGCCGAAAAGTCTTTTGATAAACCGGTAATAGTGGTAACACAAGCCGAAGTTGAAGCCAAAGAAAAAGGGTTTTCAACAGTAAATAAAACATGGAAATTCAAAGCTGAAAACGTACGTGATTTTGGAATTGCCACTTCCAGAAAGTTTATTTATGATGCCATGGCGGTGAAGTTGGGCAGTAAGAATGTAATGGCTGTATCCGTTTATCCTAAAGAGGGAAATCCGCTTTGGGAACAATATTCTACGCGGGTGGTAGCTCATACTTTAAAAAGTTATTCGAGTCATACGTTTGATTTTCCTTATCCAAAGGCAGTTTCAGTTCATGCTCAAGACCAAGGAATGGAATACCCAATGATTTGTTGGAATTGGGGAAGACCTGATGAAGATGGTAAGTATACGGATCGCGTTAAGAATGGAATGATCAGTGTGATAACACATGAAGTAGGACATAATTTTTTCCCAATGATTGTAAATTCAGATGAGCGTCAATGGACATGGATGGATGAAGGATTAAATTCTTTTTGTGAATATATGGCATTAATCGAATGGGACCCAAATTTTCCTGCCGATAGAGGTCCTGCTAAGGCAATAGTGCCTTATATGAGTGGAGATCAGAAAGGATTAGAACCAATTATGACAAATTCGGAAAGTATTCGTCAGTTTGGTAATAATGCTTACGGAAAACCTGCTGCAGCATTGAATATTCTTAGAGAAACCGTGATGGGTAGGGAACTGTTTGATTATGGATTTAAAACCTATTCAAATCGATGGAAATTCAAGCATCCTACACCAGATGATTTTTTTAGAACAATGGAAGATGCTACTGCATTTGACTTAGATTGGTTTTGGAGAGGCTGGTTCTACACCACCGATTATAATGACATTGGTGTTAAAGAAGTAAAACGCTTTTATGTTAGCAATGAACCTTCTGCAGAATCAAAAGAAGTAAGCAACCGGAGAAAACGTAGAAATTATGATCCGGGCCCCTTGGTTTATATGATAGCCGAAGGGAGTGCTGACTTCAAACCCGAAATGAATAAGCCATTTGAAAGTAAAGAGGTAAAGACCTTGGACGACTATCTACAAGCTCATTTTACTAAGGAAGAACAAACCAAGTTGAATTCGCCTAAATATTTTTATCAAGTAACCTTCAACAAGTTAGGAGGCTTAGTGATGCCCATCATAGTTGAAATTACTTTTGAAGACGGGACTAAAGAAGATTATCAGTTTCCGGCACAAATATGGCGAATGAATGATCAAGAAGTAAGTAGAACATTTGCTACTCAAAAAGTAATTTCTAAAATAGTTGTTGATCCAAATCTAGAAACAGCAGATATTGATATAACTAATAATTCTTGGCCAAAAACAGTAGAGAAATCAAAATTTGATTAATAGAAGTTTGTAACTTTGTAATTCAATTTAGAAAATAAAATTATGTTTGGAATAGGAGGGGGTGAATTAATATTTATCATTTTTATTGCGTTGATGCTATTTGGCTCTGATAAAGTCCCTGATATTGCTAGAACTTTGGCTAAGGGAATGGCACAAGTTAAAAATGCCACAAACGAAATAAAATCAGAAATACAAAAAGAAGTTAAAGCAAATGGAATAGATACTTCTTTAAAAGAATTGAATGAAACCTTTACATCAGAAGTTAGTAAAGTAAAAGAAGGAATTGATACCAATCTTAATAATCCAGTGCATGAAATCAGTAATGATATTAATGATGTTACAGGCCCGATTAAAAGACAGCTGTAATGTTGGATAAAATTATTAACTTCGATAAAAAAGCGTTCGTTTTTCTAAACGGATTTGGTTCTGATTATTTCGATAGTTTATGGTTAATTATTACAAAACAGGTGTATTGGACTCCATTATTTTTATTTATTTTTTATTTATTGCAAAAAAAAATAGGATGGAAGAATTTTGGATTTTACCTAATATTTATGGCGGTATTAATTTTAGTTTGTGACCAAACTACAAATATTTTTAAGGAACAATTTCAACGCCTTAGGCCTTGTAATGATGATGAAATCAAAAGTATAATAAGAATAGTAAAAGCAAGTGATACTTTTAGTTTCTTTTCTGGGCATGCTGCAAATTCCATGGCATCAACTGTTTTTTCATTTATGATTTTGAAGAAATTTTACAGGCATGTTTACCTGCTATTTTTATTTCCATTAATCTTTGCTTATAGTAGAATATATTTAGGGTTGCATTTTCCAGGTGATATTCTAATTGGATATTTAGTTGGGGCAATTTTTGGATATGGATTCTTTAAGATATATCTAAAGTACACTGATAAGAATTAAATTACTCGCGAAACTGTTAATCCATCCCGAATTGGAAATAGTACTGTCTCAACACGCGGGTCTTCTTTTAGGAGTTGGTTGTATTCTAAAATAATCTTCGTGGTTTTGTCGTTTAGTTTTACATTTTCTAAAACTTTTCCACTCCATAAAACATTGTCTGAAAGTATTATTCCCCCTTTGTTCATGATTGGAATTATAGCATGGAAATAGTTGATGTAATTATCTTTGTCGGCATCAATAAAAACTAAGTCGTATTTTTTGTTCAAATTAGGTATGATTTCTAATGCTGGACCAAGATGTTGAATAATTTTATTATTCCATAAACTTTTATCAAAATATTTTCTTTGAAAATCTACCAGTTCTTCCTTCACGTCAATCGTATCTATAGTGCCATTTTCTGCCAAACCTTCTGCCAAACAAAGTGTTGCATAACCCGTATAAGTCCCTATCTCCAAAATATTTTCAGGGTGAATAATTTTTGAAAGTATGCTAAGTACTCTTCCTTGAAAATGTCCACTTAGCATACGAGGTTGAATAATTTTTTGATATGTTTCTCTATTCAATTGGGCTAGTAATTCAGGTTCGTTTTCTGAATGAGAAGTGACATAATGATCTAATTCGTCAGATATGAAATGCATACAATTTTTATTTTTACAAAAATACAAATAACTAACTAATCAAAATACTTTAAATTTACACCATGGAAATCGATAAGAAGGATATTCGTAGTTTGACAAAATCTCAGTTACGTGATTTTTTTGTAGCAAATGGGAATAATGCATTTCGCGGGAATCAAGTTTATGAGTGGTTATGGAACAAATCCGCTCATAGTTTTGAAGATATGACTAATATTTCAAAAGAAACTCGCCAAATGCTCGATAATAATTTTGTTATTAACCATGTCAAAGTTGATACTATGCAACGAAGTAGTGATGGAACTGTGAAAAATGCTGTTCGATTACACGACGGTTTAGTTGTAGAAAGCGTATTAATCCCAACAGAAACAAGAACAACTGCTTGTGTATCGAGTCAGGTTGGATGTAGTTTAGATTGTAATTTTTGCGCAACTGCTAGTTTAAAAAGGATGCGAAATTTGGAGCCTGGAGAAATATATGATCAAGTGGTCGCTATTGATAGAGAGAGTAGATTATATTACAACCGTCCATTGTCTAATATTGTTTTTATGGGCATGGGAGAGCCCCTTATGAATTACAATAATGTTATGAAGGCAATCAGTTTGATTACTTCAGAAGAAGGTTTAGGTATGTCGCCAAAGCGAATTACTGTTTCCACTTCTGGAGTTTCAAAAATGATTCGAAAAATGGCTGATGATGAGGTTAAGTTTAAATTGGCGGTATCATTGCATTCGGCTATCGAAGAAACCAGAAATCGTATTATGCCTTTCACTAAAAATTTTCAATTGCCTGAATTGAAAGAAGCTTTACAGTATTGGTATCAAAAAACTAGAAGTAAAGTTACTTATGAATACGTAGTTTGGAAAGGGATAAATGATGATAAGGAATCCATCGAGGCTTTGGTTAAATTTTGTAAATACGTTCCATGTAAAGTTAATTTAATAGAATATAATCCAATTGATGAAGGTGGATTCCAACAAGCTTCCGATTCTGCGATAAAAAATTATATGAAGTCCTTAGAACAAAATGATATTCTTGCTAAAGTGCGACACAGCAGGGGTAAAGATATAGATGCAGCTTGTGGTCAATTAGCCAATAAAACATAAATTAGCCCCGATTCTAAAAGTAGTTTCGGGGCAATTTCTTTAATGTTATACCTCTTTTAATCTAATTTCCAAAAGTAAAGGCAACCGGTGTACCACCATCAATAGCTATTGTTGCATTGTTATCGCAAGTGCCATCACCATAGTTAATAATTGCTGAATGGTTAGGTTTTGAAATAGAAATAATTCCAGATATAATTTTGTATGTGCAATTCATGTCAATTCTTAAAGGAGTAGCTTCCAAAATAGTGTTGGTGTGTTGAGAGCCATTAGGTTTTGTTGTAGTAACAGTACCGTAAAACACGTATACATTGTCACCCCATATACCATTGCCAAAATTAGCGACACACTCTCTTGTTCGTGTACCAACTCTTGTATATACCTCGCCATTAGGAAAAGTTACAGTCATATTTATATCAATCATATGAATCGGGTGAGAATTTGGAGAATTTATACTTGTAGTAAAAGTTCTAGTTACAGTTCTGTCACCTTGTATTAAATTTCCATTGTGATAAAAATTATCAAAACTGTAATGAAGTACATAAGGAGAAGCAAAATCTAACAGACCACTTACTATTATTTTACCTTTTAAAATATTTCCGTTTGGTAAGGCGCAGCCTGAAGTTCCAAAGTCAACTGTTCTTGTCCATGTTGTTGATGTAGCTGTTGTAGTTAATGTAGCGCAAGGAGGTAAAATTGAAATTGGCAATAAATAAGCTTTACCTGACGCTGATTGACTTTGTTGAAGAAATTGGTCTTCAGTAACATCTGATATGTCGTTTGACGCCTGGTCCATTTTGCTGTTGATAGCGGCATCTTGAGCAGTTATTGCCGAATCTGTACTTTTGTCATCTTTTGAACAGCTATTCAATGAAAGAACAGCTATTGTAGCTACAATTACTAATATTTTTTTTGCTTTCATAGTATTAAATTTTTTTAAGATATAAGTATTAGACAAAACAAAGTCAAAAAGGTTTAATCCAAAGGTAATTTTTTTTTTCAAACGATTGCATTATTGTATCTTTGAAATCAATGAACATTACTTCTCAAATTAAAGAACCAATACATCTTGAGATGGAGCTTTTTGAAAAAAAGTTCTATGAATCGATGACTTCTAAAGTAGCTTTGCTCAATAGAATTACATATTATATTGTTAATCGAAAAGGTAAGCAAATGCGTCCGATGTTTGTTTTTTTAGTAGCAAAAATGATTTCGGATAAAAGTGAAGTAAATGAAAGGACGTACAGAGGTGCAAGTGTTATAGAGCTGATTCACACTGCTACCTTAGTGCATGATGATGTAGTGGATGATAGTAACCGTCGACGTGGATTTTTCTCAATTAATGCGCTTTGGAAAAATAAAATTGCAGTACTTGTTGGGGATTACTTATTGTCAAAAGGATTGTTACTATCTATAGATCATGGTGATTTTGATTTACTAAGAATTATTTCGGTAGCCGTCCGTGAAATGAGTGAAGGCGAATTACTTCAAATAGAAAAAGCCAGAAGATTAGATATTATAGAAGAAGTTTATTATGAAATTATCCGCAAAAAAACAGCAACATTAATTGCTTCTTGTTGTGCACTTGGAGCTAGATCAGTTTCGGAAGATGAGTTTCAAGTAGAAGCTATGCGTAAGTTTGGGGAACTCATTGGAATGGCCTTTCAAATCAAAGATGATTTATTTGATTATACTGACGAGGCAATTGGGAAACCTACTGGCATTGACATCAAAGAACAAAAAATGACGCTTCCTTTGATCTATGCTCTTAACAATTGTGATGCTAAAGAAAAAAGTTGGTGTATTAATTCGATTAAAAACCACAATAAAGACAAAAAACGAGTTAAAGAAGTCATCCAATTTGTAAAAGATAAAAACGGTTTGCTCTATGCCGAACAAAAAATGGTGCAATTTCAGCAAGAAGCACTTCAAATTCTTGCCAAATTTCCTCAATCAGAATATAGAGATGCCCTTTCGCTCATGGTGAATTATGTGATTGAAAGAAAAAAATAATTTTTTAAAAAAAATTAGTCCCTGTAAAGCATCTATTTCATTGAGTTTTTCAATTTTCAATTTTCAATTTTTAAAACGCTATGCAACCATTTTCAATCGACTTTCGTCTATACTAATAGAACACACTAATTATAGGTTTTGAAAGTTATCAATTTACATAAAGATGAAAAAGAATTAATCGAACTAGCTGTCGAGAACAATCGCCACGCACAACATCAGATTTATTCCAAATTTGCTCCCAAAATGTTGAGTGTTTGTCGTCAATACATAAAGGATTTGCAGCAAGCAGAAGATATTATGATTACGGCTTTTATGAAAGTACTGACTAACTTGAAAAATTTTGAACACAAAGGTAGTTTTGAAGGTTGGATTCGCCGGATAATGATTAACGAATGTATTTCATTTATTAGAGTAGATAAAAAAGTAAAGTTTATTGAAGACGAAAATTTCTTTGAAGAAAGACACAATAATATAGAAAGCCAGTTTTCAGTTGAAGACATACAGTTGCTGATTGATAGCTTACCTGAAGGTTATAAAATGATTTTCAATTTATATGCCATAGAAGGATTCAAACACCAGGAAATAGCTTCGATGCTGGGCATTAGTGAAGGAACATCAAAATCACAGTTATCACATGCTAGAAAAATGCTGCAGGAGAACATTACCAAATTAAAAAATTACGAGAATGGAACCGAATAAAAGCGAAAAGCAGTTCAGAGACAAGTTGATTACAAGAGAAATTAACCCCTCAGCTCAAGCTTGGGATCGATTAGATGCTATGCTTACGATAGCTGAAGAAAAAAAAACAAGACGCCCGTTTGGCTTTTTGTTTATTGCTGCCAGCGTTTTAGTTTTTGCAACGCTTGGAATATTTTTCTTCACACAAAACGATACAGAAATTAAACCCTCTACGACTATAGTTGGGACAGAAACAAAGCAGGATGACCTTCAAAAAGAAGCTACTAAATATCAAGAACCAATAATAGAAAAAACCCAGAAAAACCCAATAGCAATCAATCAGTTTCAATCATCACCCGAGGCACGGCCGAACAGTTTGGAGCGCAGCGGAAAAAATCAAAAAACAGCAGTAAATCAAAAAACAAATGACAATCAAAATCAAATCAACAAAGACAAAGAAATCGAATTTATGCTTACTGGAGACGTTGCAATAAAAGATTTGCCTAGAATTCCAAACACTGACGGGATTGTAATTATCACAGGAAAAAACAATAGCAAGTCTGACGAAGCATTATTAGCCGATTTGGATAAAACTGCCAAACAATCAACCAATCAAAAAACAGTTGTAAAGGTAGATGCTAAAAGCTTATTGTCACAAGCAGACGGAGAAGTCGACTATACTTTTAGAGAAAAAGTTATTAATAGAGTTAACAAAAATTATCAAGAAGTAAAAGTGGCTTTGGCCAATAGAAACAAAGAATAATCATTAATCAATAAATCAAACATCATGAAAAATTTTACTATTTACGTAGCAGTGTTGCTTTCTCTTTTGGCAAGTAAGATGGTTGCACAGGAAACTTTTGAAGCAAAAGCACATGCAATTGCGGATAAAATCGAGAACATTACCAAAGAGGAAAAAGCAGCATTAAAAATTGAAATAGAAGCGGTAAACAAAGAGCTTGAAACAGGAACTCTTACCAAGGAACAAGCTGATTCCAAAAAAATGATACTAGCCGAAACTCGCTCAAAAAACATTGAAACCCGAATTGGACAAGCACAAGACGAACTGAAAGATTTAGTGCAGCAAAAAGTTGACGGCAAGATTCAGGAGCAATTTGAACACGATAAAATTGTTATTTCGTTTTCCAAATCAAAATACAAAAACACCGAAAAATATAAAAAATGGAAAGATTCTATTGCTAATGCTTCCGAAAGAAGAACCACTTCTCAGTTTGTATTTGCTGCTGGTGTGAACAACTTGGTAACCAAAGGTGCTGTCGCTAATTCTGATTACCGCTATTGGGGTTCCCACTTCTACGAATGGGGAGTTTCCTGGAATACAAGACTATTTAAAAACGATAATTTAGTACACTTAAAATACGGAATGTCCTTAATGTACAACAACTTGCGTCCAACAGAGAGTCGCTATTTTGTGGTAAATGGTAATCAAACAGATTTAGAAGTAAGTCCGATTCACTTAGAAGATTCTCGCTTTAGAAATGTATATATCGCTGTGCCGCTTCACTTAGAATTTGATTTCACCAAAGCCAAAGATAAAGACGGTAAGAAAATCTTCAGAACTCATGAAAGCGTTCGTTTCGGAATTGGAGGTTATGCCGGTGTTCGAGTAAAATCGAAACAAATTTTGGAATTCGAAGAAGGGAATCGCGATGTGATTCAAAAAACAAAAGGCAATTTCAATGCTAATGATTTTATCTATGGTGTGAGTACTTATATTGGTTACAAAGAAACCAGTTTGTATCTAAAATATGATTTAAATCCGTTGTTCAAAGACAATGCGATCAAACAAAACAATATCTCACTTGGAGTTCGTTTTGATTTCAACTAATTTGTTTAGGTTAATTTTATACTTCGAAAAGATGTTTCAGCAATGAAGCATCTTTTTCTATTTTTATGTAATTTTACCCTCTTTCAATTTTAAAACAAACGATTCATTTTGATTACTCGCGAAACCATAGATAAAGTTTTTGAAACCGCACGGGTAGAAGAAGTCATTGGCGACTTCGTTCAGCTTAAACGTGCCGGGAGTAATTACAAAGGCTTGAGTCCCTTTTCTGATGAGCGTTCGCCTTCTTTTATGGTGTCACCGGTTAAGCAAATTTGGAAAGACTTTAGTTCAGGAAAAGGAGGAAGTGTCGTGACTTTCTTAATGGAACATGAGCATTTTACTTATCCTGAAGCGATTCGTTTTTTGGCTAATAAATATAATATTGAAATTGAAGAATCCGAAGTTTCCCAAGAAGATAAAATAGAAGCGAACGAAAAAGAAAGTATGTATTTGGTTTCAGAGTTTGCTAAAATGTATTTTCACGAAACACTTTTAAATTCGGAAGTAGGTAAAGCTATTGGCTTGTCATATTTCAAAGAAAGAGGCTTTACTAATGAAACCATTGCCAAATTTGGTTTAGGTTATTCACCCGAAACGTGGGATGCTTTTACCAAAGAAGGATTATCCAAAGGCTATCAATTAGAATTTTTAGAAAAAGTTGGACTGACAATTGTTAGAGAAGACGGTAAGCATTTTGACCGTTTCAAAGGCAGAGTGATGTTTCCTATTCAAAGTTTATCAGGTAGAAACTTAGGTTTTGGCGGTAGGATTTTGACCAATGATAAAAAAGCTGCTAAATATCTCAATTCTCCCGAAAGTGAGATTTACCATAAGAGTAAAGTTTTGTATGGAATTTTCCATGCCAAACAAGCCATCGCCAAACAAAACAATTGTTATTTAGTTGAAGGTTATACAGATGTTATTCAAATGCATCAAGCCGGAATAGAGAATGTTGTAGCTTCTTCGGGAACAGCTTTAACATCCGATCAAATTCGATTGATTAATCGATTGACCAAAAATATTACGGTGCTTTTTGATGGAGATGCTGCGGGATTGCGAGCTTCTGTTCGTGGAATCGATTTGATTTTGGAAGAAGGGATGAACGTAAAGGTTTGTACTTTTCCAGATGGTGATGATCCAGATAGTTTTGCAAGAAAAAATTCGTATGAAGATTTAGTATTGTATTTAGAAAACAATGCAAAAGATTTTATTCAGTTTAAAGCCTCGCTTTTAATGAAGGAGGCCAATAAAGATCCAATCATGAAAGCTGAATTAATCAGGGATATGGTGGTGAGTATTTCAAAGATTCCCGACAGAATCAAGCGAGAGATTTACATTCAGGAATGTGCTCGTATCATGGATATTTCAGAGCAAGTGTTATTAAATACTTTGGCTCAAATGGTTCAGAAAGACATTTCAGAGGCTGGAAAAAAACTTAAAACAGATCAAAGGGCCTTTGAAGTGGTGAAGGATGACATAAAAGTCACGCGAGATAAAGTTGATATTATATATGAACTAGAACGCAAGATTATAGAGATGCTCTTGCTTTATGGTTCAGAAGATGCGGATTTTGAAGACTATATTTTGAAAGCCAACGAAGAAGGTGAAATGATAGAAGAAATGGAAACCAATACTGTTAAAGTCTTTCAGCGAATCTATTTGAGTTTGCAGGAAGATGAAGTAGAGTTGGCTAATCCTTTATTTAAAGAAATCTATACCGATTTGATTACTTACTATAATCAAAATGAAGCATTCAATGTTGAACATTATTTGATGCAATTATCGCCAGAGCATTCACAAATGGTTACGGATATATTAATGTCGGAAGAAAAAGAACTACTCCATAATTGGGAAACCAAACACATTTATGTAAAGACGAAAACACAAAATGTAAGTCAGTATGTTTCCGAAACTATTGTTTCCTTACGAGAATACCTTATCAATAAACTAATAATGGATTTGTTGCAAAGCTTTAGTCATGACAAGGAAAATGACATAGAAGAATTAAAGGCAATTATTAATGATTACAATAAACTAAAAGTTAATCTGACAAACAAAATAGGAAGAATACGTTCTACATACTTATAAAAAAACCCGCATTTGCGGGTTTTTAGTTTTAAACGATTTCTAATGTTTTAGCTTTGTTAACTAAGTCAACCAAGTTGGTGACGTTAAGCTTCGTCAATAATCGAAGTTTATACGTACTAATGGTTTTCTCGTTAAGAGTTAAAATTTTAGCAATTTCGTTGTTCTTCTTGCCATCGCTTAAGAAACGCAATACTTCAATCTCTCTGTTAGAAAGTTTTCGGTACAAACGCTCAGATTTGTTCTGTTTGGCAATTAATGCTAAGTTTCGCTTAATCTCTTCGTTTAGGATGATTTGCCCTTGGTGGACTTTAACAATCGTTATTCCTAAATTCTCAAGTTTTGATGTCTTATGAACATAACCTGCACAACCTGCTTTGATAGCGTTTGGTGCATAAATGTGTTCCGACAAGCTACTAAAAACGATAACTTTAGTTTTTGGAAAATTTCTGATGATTGACTTGATTTCATAAATACTCTTTAATCCTTCAAGTTCTAAATCGATAATTAAGACGTCAATTTCTTTATTTCTTAAAGCATCGGGAACCATAAAAAAATTTCCTACGTTAGAGACGATGCTTATTTCAGGATGATCCTTAAAATAAGCTTTCATTCCAAAGTGTACAACTGGAAAGTTATCAGCAATACATACATTTATCATAATTGTGGTATTTGATAAAAAATTAATAGAAATTTACTGTAAAGTTAAATAATTATATTGTAAAAAAGTTAATTATTTCATTTTTTTTGGGATTAAACATACAGGAATTGGGTTCATTTTATGGCGATTTATTCTGTTTAATTTTTCATAAATCTCAAAAACGTCTCTTTCTCTACCTTTAAAATCCTCCATTTTTTTATTATTCTCTGCTTCAAGCATAGCCCATTCTAATTCATCGTAACTTGCGCCAATTTGCTCCTCATCTGTCCTTGAATCACCAAATAATCCATCTGTTGGAGCTGCATTTTGAATTGATTTTGGAATGTCCAAAAATTTACCCAATGCAAACACATCACTTTTCATTAAATCAGCTATCGGACTCAAATCAACACCCCCATCTCCATATTTGGTGTAGAAACCTACTCCAAAATCTTCCACTTTATTTCCAGTACCAGCTACCAATAAGCTATGAATTCCTGCAAAATAGTACAAGGTGGTCATTCTAAATCTCGCTCTTGTGTTTGCTAATGATAATTCTAATCTTGAATTATCATCAGTAAGAGGAACATGTTTTTGAAAAGTGTCAAAAACAGAAGTTAAATCTACTTCTATGCTTTTTACATTTGTGAATCTTCTCTTAAGTTGTTCTATATGCTCTTTCCCTCGACTTATTTGTGTATTATCTTGATGAATTGGCATCTCAATGCATAATGTAAGGAATCCTGTTTGCGCGCATAAAGTTGAAGTGACTGCTGAATCAACTCCACCAGATATTCCAATTACAAAACCGTTTGTATTTGATTTTTCCAAATAATCTTTCAGCCATGAAACAATTAAAGTATTAACTTCCCCTACTTTGATTTTACTTTTTTTATCCATATGTTATGAAAATTTATAAAAACTGCAATGTATATTTGCAAAAGTAAAAAAATCAATTCCGATTCAAATTGATTTGAACATTATTAATTGCTTAGTAAATGAGAAAGTTTATTTTATTTTTATCTATGTTAGTCCTTTTTATTTCTTGTGATAAAAAATCAAAAACAGAAGCGGCTGTTGAACAGATTTCTGTTGAACTTAAAGTAGATCGTTTCGATAGAGCTTTTTTTGAAGCAACACCAAATGGTTTGTTGAAATTAAAAGAAAAATATCCCTTTTTCTTTCCTGAAGGATTTGATGATAAGGTTTGGATTGAAAAAATGCAAAATCCACTTTGGAAGGAATTATATCAAGAAGTGGAGAAAAAGTACTCAAATTTTGATAGAGAAACGAGTGAGCTTGAAGATTTGTTTAGACATATTAAATATTACTTTCCCGAAACTATACCTCCAAAAGTTTACACCGTTATAGCTGAAATGGATTATAATAACAAAGTAATATATGCTAATGATAAATTAATCATAGCATTAGAGCTTTACTTGGGTAAAGATCATAGATTTTACGAATTTCCTAAATATTTAAAACAAAATTTTGAAGAAAGACAGATTTTGCCTGATGTTGTTACAAGCTTTGCCTTTAGAAAAATGACTCCGCCTGCAGACAAAACATTATTATCTAATATGATTTATTATGGTAAACAATTGTATTTAAAAGATCTATTGCTGCCAGAATTTACTGATTCTGAAAAAATTGGTTATTTACCGGAGCAAATTACTTGGTGTCAAGAGAATGAAAGTTATATGTGGAGATTTTTTATAGATGAAAATTTATTATTTAATTCTGATTCTAGATTAGCAAATCGCTTTATAAACTTAGCCCCTTTTTCTAAATTTTATCTTGAAATTGATAATGAATCTCCGGGGAGAGTAGGGCAATGGCTTGGGTGGCAAATAGTTCGTTCATTTATGGAGAAAAACGAAGTAAGTTTGCAGGATATGCTTAAAATGGATGCAAAACAATTATTTGAAAAATCAAAATACAAACCCAAAAAGAATGAGTAAAACCATTAAGTCAGAAATAAAATTTCTTGTTGAGCTTGACCAAAACAGAATACCGACAAAATTATCCTGGACCGCTCAAGAAGGGGGGATTGAAAAAGAAGAGGCAAAAGCAGTAATGTTATCAATTTGGAACAGTAAAAGTAAGGAGACATTACGTATTGATTTGTGGACAAAAGATATGCCAGTGGATGAGATGAAATTATTTTTTCATCAAACGCTAGTGGCTATGGCAGACACTTATCAAAGAGCCACAGCTGATGAAAAAATGGCTGACACGATGAAGGATTTCTGTGATTATTTTGCGGAAAAATTAGATTTGAAAAAATAATAAAAGAGTTTTAAACTAATTTTCAAAAAGAGTTGTTTTTAAATATTTCATTATTCACTCCATCTATAAATTCTAATACTTTTTCTCTTCCAGTAGATTCAAGAGCAGAGGTTACAAAATGTTGAGGCATTTCTTCCCAGTTATTTGATAATAATTCTTTGCGATATGCTGTAACATGAGAATCGATTTTTGTTTTGCTTATTTTATCTGCTTTAGTAAAAATAATGCAAAATGGGACTTCAGTTTCTCCTAGATAATTAATGAATTCTAAATCAATTTTTTGAGCTTCAAGCCTTATATCAATCAGGACAAATGCACATACCAATTGTTCCCTTTTTTCAAAATAATCAGTTATGAATTGCTGAAATACTTCTTTAGTTTTTTTAGAAACTCGGGCATAACCATAACCTGGTAAATCAACCAGAAACCAATTCAAATTGATTTTAAAATGATTTATAAGTTGAGTTTTTCCGGGCTTTCCTGATGTTTTTGCTAAATTTTTATAGTTTGTTAACATGTTGATCAAGGACGATTTCCCCACGTTAGATCGACCTATAAACGCATATTCGGGTAAAGGGTCTTTAGGGCATTTGCTTACATCAGAATTGCTAATTATAAATTCGGCTGAATTAATTTTCATTTAATTTTTTTTAAAGTAAAAAAGTCTTAAGCAGGACTATAAGTCTATAAATGCACTTCTTTTAACCATTCATTTAATAAACGATTAAACTCATCAGGATGTTCCATCATGGCAGCATGTCCACATTTGTCAATCCAATATAATTCAGAATTAGGCATTAGTTTGTGGAATTCCTCTGCAACTTCTGGAGGTGTCACTTGGTCATTTTTGCCCCAAATAATACAAGTTTTCACATGCATTTTAGGCAAATCTTTAGCCATGTTGTGTCGTATTGCACTTTTAGCGATAGTCAATGTTTTAATTACTTTCATGCGGTCATTTACAACAGCAAATACTTCATCAACAATTTCTTTACTGGCAACGTTAGAATCGTAAAAAACTGCTTCTGCTTTTTTCTTTATGTATTCATAATCTCCGCGCTTAGGATAGCTATCTCCCATAGCACTTTCATAAAGACCAGAACTTCCTGTGATAACTAATCCTGCCACTTTTTCTGGATACATTTTGGAATGGTATAGCGCAATATGTCCTCCAAGAGAATTCCCTAACAAAATTACTCTGTCAAATCCCTTAAAAGTAATAAAGTCTTTTACATACTTGGCAAAAGCTTTCACATTGGTTTTTAGAATATTTTGGGTGTAAATGGGTAATTCAGGAATAATAATTTTATATCCTCTAGCCGAGAAATAATCCGCAACTCCACTAAAGTTGCTTAACCCACCCATTAGTCCATGCAAAATTACAATTGGTGTACCTTCACCTGCCTCAAAATAAGAATATCTGCCTTCTTTTTTAAAATTTCCTTTCATATGTTCTATCCGACTTTACATCGACAACAAATATATGATATTATAGCTAAAAACCCCTTTCAAACAAAATTATTTACTGCTGTAATTGTCGATAATATCTATATGTTTTTAAAGATTTTTGAAGAATTGTCGTAATTTTTTTGTGCTATTTAGCAATAGGGAAAAAGTTGTTTTGGTAGCAAATGATGTTAGAATAGGCTTTTAAGTCTTTAATCGTGTGCAAATTTATTTTTCTTGATGCTTTGTTAAAAAAAATCAGTGGCTTGATTTTGTTGAATTTTCCAATTAAAAGGCTATTAAGTGGTAAAACTTATTAACAAAGTGGTAATTTGTGGTATTATGTGGTAATTATTTTTATATTTTTGCTGGTAATCAAACTTAACTGCAATTGAACTCCATAATCGGAACATATGAATGCAAAGTGGACGCCAAAGGAAGACTAATGATTCCTTCTGCGTTGAAAAAGCAATTATCTGTATCTCTGCAAGATGGATTTGTTTTGAAGCGTTCAGTTTTTCAACCTTGTCTTGAATTATATCCTATGGCAGAATGGAATTTAATGATGGAAAGAATCAATAAACTCAATCGTTTTGTTAAGAAAAATAATGACTTCATTCGTCGATTTACTGCGGGTGTTAAAGTAGTAGAAGTTGATGATTTAGGGCGATTGTTAATTCCAAAAGACTTGGTAGCTTTTGGTCAAATATCCAAAGATATTGTGCTTTCTTCAGCAGTGAATATTGTTGAAATATGGGATAAGGATTTATATGAAAAATCAATATCTGGAGATGATGTTGGTTTCGCTGAATTGGCAGAAGATGTTATGGGAAACAGTAATGATGACAATTATGGAATATCATAATCCAGTTTTATTGAAAGAAACTGTCAATGGTTTAAATATTAAGCCAGATGGAATATATGTGGATGTGACATTTGGTGGTGGTGGTCATTCGAAAGAGATTCTAAGTCGTTTAAATTCGGAAGGGAAATTGTTTGGATTTGATCAGGATGAAGATGCTTGGGACAATGCTTTGATTGATGAAAGATTTACTTTGATACAAGAAAACTTTAGGTATATCAAACGTTTTTTAAGATTATATGGCATTAAAAGTGTTGATGGTATTTTAGCGGATTTAGGAGTTTCTTCCCATCAATTTGATGTACCGGAACGTGGGTTTTCGACCCGATTTGATGCCGATTTAGACATGAGAATGAGTAAACGAAATGATATCGATGCGCACAAAGTAATAAATGAGTATGATGAAAAAAATCTGAAAAGAGTGTTCTTAGATTATGGCGAATTAAAACTAGCTCCAGCAATTGCAAGAACTATAATTGAAGCAAGAGAATATAAAGCAATAAATACGACTGATGAATTAAAATTGGTTTTGGCCAAATTTTTACCAGATCAGTTTAAAAATAAAATTTTGGCACAAATTTATCAAGCTATTCGAATAGAAGTTAATCAGGAAATGGAAGTGTTAAAAGAGTTTTTAGAACAATCTCTTGAGATATTAAAACCTGAAGGTAGATTAAGTGTAATTTCTTATCATTCACTTGAAGATAGAATTGTAAAACGTTTTATGAAAAACGGATTGTTTGAAGGTGAACCTGTAAGAGATTTTTTTGGAAATTTTTCTGTGCCATTTAAAGTAATTGGAAAGTTAATTGTGCCTAATGAAGCTGAAATCAAAATAAATAATAGAGCTAGAAGTGCTAAATTAAGAATTGCGGAAAAACGATGAAAAACGGAGTTTACAGCATATTGAAGGCTAGGTTTCTAGTTAATGAAGATGCTACCAAGAATTGGCGATTTATTGTGTTTTTAATAGTTCTAGCAATTTTAATGATTGCCAATGAACATCGTTATGACGAGAAGATATTCAAAATAGCAGAATTGGCAAATGAGGTAAAAGAACTTCGTTCTGAATTTGTTGATAAGCGCTCTGAATTAATGAAGTTAAAAATGGAATCGACAGTTTCTGAAAAGATGAAAGAAAGAAAAATATTTCCATCATCGGTTCCGCCACAAAAAATAGAGGTTATAAAACCAATTGAAAAAAGTTTCTTCCAAAAAATATGGCAATAGAAGATAAACATATTTCTTATCGCATTTATCTAGTGGCTTTTGGCATCTTTTTGATGGCAATTGCTATTGCGTTTAAACTTTCCAAAATTCAGTGGGTAGAAGGGCCTAAGTTACGCGAACTTGCTAAAAAAGAAACGGTTAAAAGCTTTATTATTCCGGCAAATAAAGGAAATATTTATTCGTCGGATGGAAGTTTACTAGCAACTTCTATTCCTAATTATAACATCCGTTTTGATGCTGTAGCTCCAAAAGGGGAATCATTTGAAAAAAATATAAAAGCTTTGTCAGATTCGTTGACTTTAATGTTTGGTAAACCTAGTTCTTATTATCAAAGACTATTTAGAATGGCACGAGCCAATAAAAACAGATATATGTTTGTCGCGCATGACTTAAGTTACACCGAATACATGCGAATGAAATCATTTCCTCTATTCAATCTAGGTCCGAATAAAGGCGGTATGATTACTGAACAAGAAACCATTCGTAAATATCCAATAGGGAAAATTGCACTAAGAACTATTGGTTACGATAGAATAAATGATAAAGGGCAACGTGAAGGGAAAGGAATTGAATGGTCTTTTAGAAAATATTTAAATGGGAAAGACGGTAAGGTTTTAAAGCAAAAAATAGCTAAAGGACAATGGAAACCTATTCGTGATCAGAATGAAGTTGATCCTCAAGATGGATTCGATGTTATTTCAACTATTGATGTTTACATTCAAGATATTGCACATCACGCATTATTAAAACAATTGCAAGAATATAAAGCTGAGCATGGTTGCGTGGTAGTTATGGAAACTAAAACTGGAAAGGTGAAAGCGATTTCTAATTTAGGAAAATTAAACCCAAATGATTCTACATATTTAGAAACTACAAACTATGCAATTGCAGAGGCGCATGAGCCCGGTTCTACATTTAAACTCATAGACATGATTGCTTTGTTGGACGATCATAAAATTGACACAAGTAAAGTATATGATAGTCAAGGAGGTATAATTGAATATCGAGGAAAAAAAGTTCGTGATTCGCATGATGGCGGATACGGGCGGATTTCTTTAGCTCGTGGATTTGAAGTTTCTTCCAATACTATTATGGTTCAAGCAGTATATGAAAATTATAGAAACAATCCGCAAGAGTTTGTAGATCGAATTGATCGTATGGGACTGAATAAACCATTAGGGTTGCCATTTCAAGGAGAAGGTAAACCCTATATCCCTCAACCTAATGATAAACAATGGAGTGCTATTTCACTACCTTGGATGGCATTTGGTTATGGAGTTGCAGTAACTCCTTTACAAACGTTAACGTTATATAATGCAGTGGCCAATAACGGTGAAATGGTTAAGCCACAATTTGTGTCTGAAATCAAAGAATGGAATAAAACTATCAAAAAATACGACAAAGAAGTTATCAATCCAAAGATTTGCTCTGATGAAACTATTAAAAAGTTGAAAGCAGTGATGCAAAATGTAGTGAAGAGAGGTACTGGTGCTAAGTTGTATTCAAAGGATTTTTCAATGGCAGGAAAGACTGGAACTGCCCAAGCTAATTATGCAAAGAATGGTGGTTCTGAGAAACATTATATTTCTTCATTCGTAGGTTTCTTTCCAGCAGATAATCCAAAGTATTCATGTATTGTAGTTGTTCATAAGCCAAACACTTCTGGTAACAATTACTATGGCGCCGATGTGGCTGGACCAGTATTTAAACGTATCGCTCAAAAGATTTTCACTGACGCCCCATCGACAAATGAAATTAAAAATCTAAATCGGAAAGTTAGAAAACAAGAAATAGCGTATAACGAGTTTAACACTAAAGTTCAATTAGATGTAAAAGTAATTCCTAATCTAAAAGGTATGAGTGGAATGGATGCTGTAGTTCTTTTGGAAAATTTAAAATTGAAAGTAAAAGTTATAGGAATTGGGAAAGTAAAAAAACAATCTATTGCCGCTGGACAACCACTAGATAAAAACCAAACAATCATACTTGAATTATCGTGATTATTTTAAAAGAAATATTATATAAAGTAGCTATTGAAGTCGTTAAAGGTTCGACCGAAATGGCTATTAATAAAATAGAATTCGATTCTCGACTTGTTAAAGAGAATGATATGTTTGTAGCAATACATGGAACCTTATCAGACGGCCATTCGTTTATAGAAAAAGCAATTAATTTAGGTGCTATTGCAATTGTTTGTAATACAATGCCTGAAGTAATTGTAACGGGTATTACATATATACAAGTGAAAGACACTAATGAAGCTTTGGCCTTTTTAGCTTCTAATTATTATAATAATCCTTCCCAAAATTTAAAATTAGTAGGTATTACTGGTACAAATGGTAAAACAACCATTGCCTCACTTTTATACCAATTATTTAAAAAAGCGGGGTTTAAAGTTGGATTACTGTCCACCGTTAAAATTATGGTGGATGAAATTGAATATAAAGCGACACACACTACGCCAGATTCATTGACTATCAATTATTATTTGGCTGAAATGAATACTGTGGGCGTAGAATATTGCTTCATGGAAGTAAGTTCACACGGCATTCATCAAAAGCGAACTGATGGGTTACAGTTCGCTGGTGGTGTGTTTACTAATTTGTCCCATGATCATTTAGATTATCACCCAACTTTTGCGCAATATCGAGATGTAAAAAAATCTTTTTTTGATCATTTGCCAAAAACTGCTTTTGTATTAACCAATATTGATGACAAAAATGGGTTAGTGATGTTGCAAAATACTACTGCTAGAAAATTAACGTATGCATTGAAATCATATGCAGATTATAAAGCCCAAATTTTAGAGAATCAATTGTCGGGATTATTACTTAAAGTCAATGAAAATGAAGTTTGGGTAAAATTGATTGGAACTTTTAATGCTTATAATTTATTAGCCATTTATGGTACAGCCGTAGAATTAGGTTTAGATAAACTAGAAGTTTTGAGATTGTTGTCTGAATTGGAAAGTGTTTCAGGGCGTTTTCAATTTATAGTTTCTAATGATAATATAACAGCTATTGTTGACTATGCGCATACACCAGATGCACTTGAAAATGTATTAAAAACAATTAATGACATTCGCACAAATAATGAACAGTTAATTACAGTTTTTGGTTGCGGTGGTGATAGAGATAAAGCTAAACGACCAATAATGGCACACATTGCTAGTTCAATGAGCAATAAAGTTATCATTACTTCAGACAACCCAAGAACCGAAGACCCTATTGATATTATTGCAGACATGGAAAAAGGAGTAGAACTTCAATACCAAAAGAGAACATTGTCAATAGTTGATAGAAAGCAAGCAATAAAAACAGCTTGTCAATTGGCAGGACCAAACGATATAATTCTTATTGCCGGGAAAGGGCACGAAACGTATCAGGAAGTATGTGGGGTTCGACATGACTTCAATGATATGAAAATTGTAAAAGAACTATTAGAACAACTAAATAAGTAACCTTATGCTATATTATTTATTTGAATACCTAGACAAAACAATGGATATACCTGGGACAGGTGTATTCCAATACATTACTTTTCGATCCGCTTTAGCTTTAATCTTGTCGTTAATGATTTCTACCATTTACGGAAAAAAAATCATAACTTTTTTAAGAAATCAACAAGTAGGAGAAACAGTTAGAGAGCTTGGTTTGGAAGGACAAACACAAAAAGCAGGCACTCCTACAATGGGAGGGCTTATAATAATAATAGCAACACTTATTCCCGTTATACTATTAACAAAGTTAAATAATATATACATCATCTTGTTAATTGTCACAACACTTTGGATGGGAACAATTGGATTTATTGATGATTATATAAAAATTTTCAAAAAGGATAAACAAGGACTAAAAGGGGTTTTTAAAGTTATTGGACAAGTAGGATTAGGCTTAATTGTAGGTTCAGTTTTATATTTTAATCCTGGAGTAACAATAAGAGAAAGATCAAATACTCCTATTACTTTCAATCAAACACAAAGTACAATTTCTCAAGCACCAACTGAAAGTAAATCAACAGTAACTACTATTCCGTTTATGAAAAATAACGAATTAGACTATGCTAAGATAATCGAATGGACAGGTGATGGTTATGAAAACTGGGCATGGCTGGTGTTTATTCCGATAGTAATTTTCATTATTACTGCGGTTTCTAATGGTGCCAACCTTACTGATGGTATTGATGGATTAGCAGCAGGAACTTCAGCAATTTCAGTACTGGCTCTTGGAATTTTCACATTTGTATCAGGTAATCTCATATTATCGAGTTATCTCAATATAATGTATATCCCCAACTCAGGAGAAATGACCGTATTTATTTCGGCATTCGTTGGAGCGTTGATTGGATTTCTTTGGTATAATTCTTATCCAGCATCAGTATTCATGGGTGATACAGGAAGTTTAACAATCGGAGGCATTATAGCAGTACTAGCTATTTCTGTTAGGAAAGAAATGTTATTACCCGTTTTGTGCGGAATCTTTTTTGCCGAAAACTTATCCGTGATATTGCAAGTGTCTTATTTCAAATATACAAAAAATCGCTATGGTGAAGGAAAACGAATTTTTCTTATGTCGCCTTTGCATCATCATTATCAAAAAAAAGGATATCACGAAAGCAAAATTGTAACACGGTTTTGGATCGTTGCTATACTGTTAGCAATAGTTTCTATAGTAACATTAAAAATGAGATAATGCAAAGTACATTAAATACATTTTTTATAAAAAATGCGTAGCGCTAGAATGCAAAAATAAAATTAAAGTGATGAAGCGATTAATAGTCCTAGGCGGAGGAGAAAGTGGTGTCGGAACAGCGATATTAGGAAAGAAACAAGGGTTTGATGTTTTCGTATCTGATTTT
>CANBOV010000011.1 GCA_947371275.1 Flavobacteriaceae bacterium
GCGGGAAAGACAAGCGATGGAAGTGACTGCGTGAGCGTGACGCTTGCGCTAGCGAAGTATTATGTAAATTTTATGGATTATAGTGTAAGAGACTGTTGTGGTGTAGCGTTTACCTTTGGTATGGGAATAGTAGGCCTGTTAAACGATATGATTATGAAAATGAAGTATGCTTGGATGATGGTCTTTTTTCTTTTTACGCCTGTTAAAGATTTGGCTCAGAATGCTGTTGCTGCTAAAGCGGTTGCGGTGTCGCGGTATTTATATTTTCCGAATATGGAAGCTTATTTTGATTTAAACTTGAAGGTTTATCTCTATAAAGCCAATGGCGTTTGGGTAAGTACCCCGACGATGGCGCAAAATTACCGTGGTTATTGTGTTCGTAATGGGTATAATGTACCTCTTGAAGGTTATACCGGTGAAACCCCTTATTTAGAGTTGGTTGCCCACAAACTACGCTACCCCGCCAATTTTTCGAGTAAACGCCGACCAAAAGTAATGGTTGCCACTGATTAGTGCTTGCAATGCTAAATACGAAATAAGGAACAAAATGCAGTAGCCGAGTGCTAACGAATTTTGTTCCTGTTTTTTTGTGGTTCTGTGGAGTTGTGTTGCTTGTACCATGATGCTAATTTTTTTTAATTTGGAGTAGGTGTTGTATAAAATTCCAAAATATCAAATTCCAAATTCCAAAGAAGTATTAAGTATTAAGACAAGGGGGTTTATGGGTTCCCGCCTTCGCGGGAATGACAAATAATGGAACGTTTTTATTGCGCTTTGCTCTATCAGTTGTCTTGTCTTAGGACGAGACTCGAGTCCGCCTACGCGGGAATGACAAATAATGGTAATTATGTATTGTTGTGTTTGCTTGGGCTTAGTTTGTTTAGGATGTTGAGGACAAGGTTGCTTACTATTTTCTTGATGGGTTTTTGTAAGAGCGCCAGAACGCTGTTGTGTGATAACCAATTGGCGGTTAGGTTGACTGCGCCTTGGAGTATATCGGTTTTACCTTCGGAGGTGGTGAGGGCATCCTTTACGGTTTTTTTGAGTTGGTATAGTGGGTTTAGCTCCTCTAATGTTTGATGGAACTGCATTTTTAGATTCTGAAGTTCGCGGGCTTGTTGTAGTTCGAGACCGATGATGCGCTCCCGAAGGATGTCTGTTTCGTGGCGGTTTTTCATGGGTATAGGCTTACTGTTTTGGGAGGTCAAAACTTTTGATGATGAAATCACTCATTTTGATTTTGATCCAGGGTTTTCTGAAGCGGTAGGTTAGGAGACCGATGAACATAAAAAAGGTTCCCATGATTAGAAATCCATAGGCCGTTTTTCCTGTGATTTCGCCCAACCATAAAGAGGCACCCACGGTGAATAGCAGTAGAACTATCGCTATTATTAAGGTCAAAATTAGTTTTACGGCTAATAAGGAAAATAGCGCAGCCGTTTCATAAATCGCGTAGTATCTATACAACTCAAATGACGTTTTGCTGTAGTGTTCTATTCTTTCGATTAGGTTTTCGATAGTGTTGGCGCTATTTTCCATATTTTTTAAAAGGTACTTTGGTTATCTTTCTTGATGATCTGAAACAAACTCTTTGGCTTCCTCCATTACATTTTCATATTTGGTGGCTATATCACTGTATAGGCCTTCAAATTTGTTTTTAAGGTCTTTGGTATAATCCGTTCCTTTTTTCATGATTCTTTTGCGGGTTTTGGTTCCTTTGGCCGGTGCGAATAATACTCCGGCGATGGCGCCTACTGCGATTCCCCCTAATACACCTATAACTACTTTACTTGTGTTCATAACATTATTTATTTAATTATTATTAATTCTTGTTTAAACCCTTTTGCCTTGAATTAAGCGCAATAGGATGGCTATTACCGCGATGATTAAAAGGATGTGAATGATGCCACCAGCATTGTATGCAAAAAATCCGATAGCCCACATGATGATTAGCACGACGGCAATGGTATAGAGGATGTTGCTCATGATTTCTATTTTTTATTGTTTACCGTTAAATCTTTGAATGCATTCCCTAGTTCGGTCATGTCAGAACCAAACTCTCTTTTGAATGATTCCCAATCGGTTTGATTGTTTTCGTAGTTGTTTATGCGTATTCTAAGTGCTTCATTTTTGGAGGCCAATTCGTCGATGCTTTTGGAATAGGACGCATCGAAGTTGGTTCCCGGTTTTTGGCGTGCTTTTCGCAGATCGACAATTCGGACTTCGTTTTTGGCAATGGTGGTTAGGGCTTCTGTTTTATAGGTTTGCCATTCGGCGTCATTCGCTTTGGCGACGGCATCATTGGTGTTTTCGTCCTTGGTTTCTTTGAGGTCTTCCTTGGCTTCCGTCACATTTTGGGTGGCGTCTGCTTCTTTTTCAGAATTGGATTTGCAACTGAATAAAGTGGACCCGAAAATTAAGGCGGTAAGGGCGAGCATGTGAACTGATTTTTTCATGAGTAGTATTTTTTTGTAGTACAAAGTTGGCTTCGAAAGCCTTATTTTGACTTATATAATTTGTGAATAGAATTGTATTATTCCCACTTATAAATTATCCTTTTTATTTTTGAATTCTTCGCTGATGGCTTGGTCTTCTGTTTCGGCCATTTCTTCTAGGTCGATGTATTCCTTGGAGAGGGCTCTGATTTCGTATTCGGTTTTCTCGCTGGTGTGCATAACGGAATTGTTTGCCGTATCGGTAGAGGAGATGAGTTCGTTCATTTTTAAATGCACTAGGGCCGAGTAGCGGTTGAACGATTTTTGGATGATGAATAGGCTTAAGAAGGTAGTTCCGAAGATGAAGTCGCCAATGTTTTGGTGCATGTCATTGGAAACGAACATACCTGTAGTCCACCAAAAAATTACTAAGCCCAAGGCCAAAATGAAGGTGATTGAATTGCCTAGGATTTTGGTGGCGTGCGCGGTAAGTTTTTCGAAATAGCGTTCAATATTGGCATATATTTTATTCATAGGAAGGGCATGCTTTATTTATTTGGGGCGATAACTTTTTAGAATGGCGTTTAGGGAGTTGTAGTAGTCTTGTAATACTTTTTGCGTGATTACAGGATTGGCCACATTGGGTAGGGTAATGTCCATTTCGTTTAAGTATTTCGATAATTCAGGGTGAACGTCTCTTATGGTCATTGTGATGGCTACGATTTCTTCGGTGGTCTGTTGTACTAATTTCATGAGTGTTTGTTTTAAAAAAAGCACCCGGGGGAGGGTGCTAAAGTCGATTGATGAATGACGGTATTACTTTTCGGCGGTAGCATATTTTTTCAGGATCTTTTTCTGGAGTTTTTGGGCTAAGGAAGTTTGTCCTTTGGCTTTCATACTGCATCCACAGGCCGTGTCTTTATTACCGCCTTCAAACTGTTTGGCAGCTTCTTTCAAGTGCACGGCTGCGGCTTCTAGATGGTTAGCTGCTTTGGTATGATTGGCTACTACTTTACGGTTTTTGGATGCTGCATCTTTTACCTTTTTAACTTTTTTGATTTCGTCTAACATGATGGAAAATTTTAGCTTGCAAATTTATTTTTGCACCCTACAAAGGTCGGATACCTGGGAAGGCTCATCTTGTATAATGTTGACTATAAGTTATATGATTCCCATTTTTACTGCTTAGGAGTTAGTCATTATTTTTTTATTTTTTTCTTTTTCAATTAGTTTTAGTTTTTTGGCTTCTGCTTTTTCTTTCTTACGGAAGTAGCCCCGAAGAAGGAAGTTATGTTTGGCTGCTTCCATGTTTTCGTCTAGCCCTTTGCTGGCGCTGTTGATGTTTTTTAGCGTAGCATCTAGTGATTTACCCATTTGCTTGTCGTTTACTAGTTTGGAGAGCACGCTATTTTTATTGTTCATTTTGGATGTGAATTCGGCCAATTGAGAGGTAATTACTTGTGCATTATCGACACTTACTTTGATGCCTTTTAGGATGTCTTCCATTTCGATGGCATTGGTAGAGGAAAGAACATCGTTATCTTTTACGATGGTCGTTGATTTGGTACCTGGAGAAATGGTTAGCACTTTATCACCCATTAATCCGTCAGAGCCAATACTAGTTATGGCATCTTTTTTTAGGTATTGTCGGACTTCCCCTTTGACGATGAACAGTACGACTACAGAGGAATCAGACACAAAGTCAATGGCTTTTACCGAGCCTATGTTGATGCCAGAGAAGCGGACATTGTTGCCTACTTTTAGGCCACTGACATTTTTGAAATGCGAGCGAAGACGGAAAGTGTCTCCGAACATGTTTTTATTCTTCCCTACAAAATAGATGGCGGCCGTGGTGAGCACTAGGCCGATGATGACGAAGAGTCCTAGTTTCCATATGTAACCTGTTTTTTTGATCATGATTTTGGTATTTTAGGTTCTTTAAAAAAGGATTGCACCCAAGTATCTTTGCTGTTTTCTAGTTCGGCATAAGAACCTTCGGCGTTGATGCGGCCGTCTTTTAGAATGAGGATGCGTTTGCCGTTTCGTTTGGCACAGGCCATATCGTGGGTAATGATAATGGAGGTTGTTTTATTTTTTTGTTGGAGTCCGACGATTAATTCGCTAATTTCTCTGGCGGTTATGGTGTCTAGTCCTGAGGTGGGTTCGTCGTAAAGTATGATATCAGGTTTGGTAATTAGGGTGCGCGCTAGTCCGATTCGTTTGCGCATGCCGCCGGATAATTCGGAGGGCATTTTGTCTATGGCTTCTAGGAGTCCGACATTATCGAGCGCTTCAGTGATTTTGAGTTCGATTTCCTTTTTGTCGAGTGCTTTGTTGTGGTGTTTTAGCGCGAAGGTTAGGTTTTGGCGCACTGACATTGAGTCGTATAGGGCACCATTTTGGAACATAAAGCCGATGCGTACCCGTATGTTGTTGAGGTCATGGTTATTTAGGTTAGTGATGTCTACGCCCCAGATTTTTATTTTGCCACTATCGGCAGGCACTAAGCCTACAAGGCATTTGATCATTACTGATTTTCCAGAACCTGAGCGACCGAGAATGACCACGTCTTCCCCTTGTTTGACCACGAGATTTACGCCATCGAGTACTTTGTTAATGCCAAAGGATTTGTGGAGGTTGGATAGGTCAATAATGGTTTCAGGGCTTTTCATAGCATTTAAAATAGAAAATCGGTTATTTGGACGGCTAGCATGTCGAGGATGAAGATGGAAAGGGAGGCGGTCACTACGGCTGAATTGGCTGCAATTCCGACACTCGCGGTACCATTGGCTGCATTGAACCCTTTATAGCATCCAATGAGTCCGATAAAAAACCCAAAAAAGAAGGTTTTAATTATGGCGGGGAGTATGTCTAGAAATTCGAGGTGTTCCATCACTCCCGCAAAGTAGCCGTATAAGCTGATGTCGCTGTGGATGTTGTAGCCAATGTAGCCACCATAAATCCCAACTAAATCGGCATAGATTACTAGAATAGGAATCATTAAGGTGGTGGCTAATATGCGTGTAACCACAAGGTATTTATAGGGGTTTACGGCAGACACTTCCATGGCATCAATTTGTTCTGTTACTTTCATGGAACCTAGTTCGGCCCCAATACCTGAGGCGATTTTTCCGGCACAGATTAGGGCGGTGATGACTGGTGCAATTTCGCGTATGAGCGAAAGCGATACCATGCCGGGCAACCAGGATTCGGCCCCAAATTTAGCCATAGTAGGACGTGACTGAATAGTGAGAACCAAACCCATGATAAATCCCGTAATGGTGACTAGAGGCAATGATTTATAGCCAGTGGCATAGCATTGTCTCAGGAATTCGTTGATTTGAAACGGAGGTTTAAAAATTTCTTTAAAAAACCTCCCTGTAAAAAGCGCCATATTACCGGTTTCGGTAAAAACATTTTTGAGAGTCTTTGTCACAATAGGAAGCGTTGGTTATTTAACTCAAATAGCGTCTAAGAATCCAGGCCATGGTTTCGTGTTGTTGGAGGATCTTCGTTAGCAAGTCGGCCGTCCCCGCATCATGATTAATCGTGGCACAAGAGTCGATGTCTTTGCGGATTTCTACGATAAGCGATTCATTATCGTTAAGGAGTTCCAGTATCATTTCTTTTTGGGCGGGATAGTGGTTTTCATTTTCTTTTAATCGGGACAAGTTGGAAAATTCTTTCATGGTTCCTATGGTTTTGCTGCCTAGTTTGTTGATGCGTTCGGCCACTTCATCAATGATGGCTTCAAACTCGCTGTATTGTGCTTCAAATAGCTTGTGGAGTTCCATAAAACTGTTTCCCATAATGTTCCAATGGAACTTACGGGTTTTGATGTATAGTGTCATTTCGTCTGCTAGTAAGGTCGAGAGAAGCGAGGTGCTTTTTTGCAAGTTGATTTCGGATATTCCTATTTTGGGTATCATCATGATGGGATTATAAAGAGATTGTTTTTACTGTTTTAGTTTTTAGTTTTCTTTCGGGATTCAGCAGGAATGCTGTGGGTCCTTTTTTATATTCTTTTTCGAAATAGCGGTGCATGGTTAAACGAGCCATTAAGAAGCTCACGGTCGACTCGGCCCCTTGGTTTAGGTTGATGTAGTAATCTTCAAGACCGTCATAGCATCCACCCGTACAGGGGTTGTAGACGATTTGGTTAAGGTGGTTTTGGCCTAAGAACCAATTGAAAGCGATTTTCATTTTTTCGAGGTAGTTTTCTTCTTTGAAGGCTTCGTAGAATTGGCTTAAGGCTACTATAGTATAGGCGACATCAATGGGTTGTTCGCCCCCCAGCACCTCTCTATGATTGCCCTCGCCGTTGTGCATCCACCCTTTGTTGGAGATGACTTTGATGCGGTCTTCCATAAATATTTTGGAGAGTAGGAAATGAAAGGATACGATGGCGATCTCTTCGTACTCGGGATTTCCAGTTGCTAGAAAGGCACATAGTAGGGCTTCGGGGAGTATACTGTTACCGTAGGTTAGATAGCTTTCGTACCACAACCATTTTTCGTTGGATTCGTGTTTATACATTTGGACCATTTTATCGGCCAGGTGTTTTATGATGAGCAGATTGGACGCGGCTTTGTAACGAGAGTCGCTGTAGTAGACCCCTTTTATAATGAACGCCATCGCTCTGGGAGAGTGGATGTTTAAGATATTAGAGAGTGCTAATTTCATTGCCGTTCTGGCTTCGGTTATTAGTTCTTCGGGGATTATGTTTCCCTTGGATATAAGGAATCCAAGGGCCCAAATGGCTCTACCGTTGGCATCAGATAGATTCGTTTCGTTGTTTTGTTTGGTGAATTTTTTGGCTTTGTCTAGGTAGTTAAGGAAATACCCTTCGGCATGGAGGCATTCTTTTATAAAATTAAAATAGACTTTTATGGCTTCTAAGTCGGTTTCCTCTTTCGAGATTTCATATTGTTGGCACATGGCCACTAGCGCTCTGGCATTGTCGTCTAGGGTATAGCCCGATTCTAAATCGGGTTGGTTGATTACAGAAAACTGGATCATTCCAAAAGAAGTGGTTAATTTTTTGAAGTGGTTTAAATTCACTTTTGGGAATTTAAAGTCGAGCGTTATGGTGTTTGGTGCTATTTTTTTGAATAATAGTGCATGCGCTATGGCTGAATTTTCCCAAGCCGTTGGTGCTAATTTATGAATGGCATTGGCCGCAATGGTATTGCGATAGGCATCGTTACCTAGCAGTTCGATTACTTTTCGGGCTACTTGTTTTGGATTTTCAAAATCGACTATGACGCCCGTTTCTTCTAATAGCACTTCACAGGCGTGTGGGATGGGGGTGGAGATGATAGGGCAACCGCAACTGAGCGCATAGGAGAAGGTACCACTGACGGCTTGGTTGCGATCTTTGGACGTGAAGAGGTAGATATCGGTAAGCTGTAAATATTCAAGTAAATCTGCTAATGGTAGGTAGTGGTTGATGAATTTTACATTCCGTTCTAAGTGCAATTCGGCTATTATGGCCACTAATTCCTCTCGGTATTTTTCACCTTCCTCTTTGATGACGGTTGGGTGTGTTTTACCGATGACTAAGAAAAGGACATCGGGTTCTCGTTTTACGATTAGGCGGAGTGCATTGATGGTTGTTTCGATGCATTTGCCTGAGCTCAATAATCCGAACGTAGCCAACACTTTTCTACCGGTAAGGTTGTATTTTTCTTTAAGGAGCGCTTTGTCTAAATGTTCGACTAAATGCGTTCCGTGGGGAATCATAGTAATTTTGCTGGCTTCTATTTGGTAATCGTTTTGTAATATCTTGGCGGACGAATGCGTCATTACTATGATTTGTTTAACCAGTGCCTCCATAGAGGAGACTAGTTTTTTCATCGTCTCACTAGGTTTTGGTAATACGGTATGAAAGGCTAAAATGATGGGCATGTTGAGTTGTTTTAAGAAGTTCAACAAGTTGGCTTCATTGTTATTGAATAATCCGAATTCATGTTGGAGTAGTATCAGTTCGATGGACTTGTTGTCGTTGATGCTTTTGGCTGTTTCCTCATAGGAATCGGGGCTATTGGTTTCAAGGACATATTTTACTTCTTTGGGGTAGAATTGAATGTCTTCTTTGGGTTCTAGGGCACAAATACTGAAAGAGAACGATTTTTCAAATTTGTTTTTTAGGGCATCTATTAAATCTTGGGAGTAGGTTGCTATACCGCACTCACGAGGAGGGTAAGAGGTAATGCAAACAATTCCAGGAATATTGTCAAGACTATTTTGGCTTTGATTTTCCATGTTAAATTTTATTTAATACTAATTCGTTCACTAATTCGGATAAGCTCATGGAGGCGCAGGCAATTCTTTCGTCGGCTGCTCCGTAATAGATGTAGAGTGTGTCGTCAAAAACGGCAGCCCCGGTTGGAAAGCACACATTGTTTACTTCTCCTTTTAATTCCCAATGAAACTCGGGTATGAATAAGGGATAAGGCAAGCGGGCTAGTTCTTTTTGAGGGTTTACTAGGTCCAATAGTGCTGCACAAGCTGAGTAAACGTATCCTTTGATCGAATCGTGGACTCCATGGTAAATAAAGAGCCATCCTTCAGGGGTTTCAATAGGAGGACAACCGCCGCCGATGTAACTTACCTCATGTTCGTATTTTGGTTTCATGACCACATAGTCATTGAAGTGAAGGAAGTAATTTTGCCAAAATTGAGGGGTTAATTCTTCAAAACTATCGAAGGAGGTGACAATTTGAATTTCGGGGCGAATGCGGTGGAGGAAGAATAGTTTGCCTCCAATTTTTCGAGGAAAGAAAATCACATTTTTATCCCACAGCAGCATTTCGGCACCTTCTTTCATTAGTATGCTATCGTGTTGATTGTAGCGATAGTATTTTTCATTGCTAATTCCTTTGGCTCCTATTAATACATTAAATTCATCATAGGTTAATTTGGGTACTATAATTCCTTTGCGATCGAAATGAATCAAGTCGGTTGACGTTGCTAAGCACCCTAGAGCATTGACTCCGTCGTAGGCGGTATAAGTTAAGTAATAAGTGTCTTCAATTTTTACAATGCGGGGATCTTCTATACCGTGGGACTCATACTCGAATTGCGGGGATAGTAAGGCCTCATCGTTACGTTTTTCGATGAAGAGGGGGCCTAATAGTTTGCAATATCCAATACTGGAGTGATTGCCGCGACTTACGGCTCTATAAAAGAGATGTACATATTCCCCTTCTCTGATTGCTGCAGGATTAAGTACCCCTTCATTTTCAAAATCTTTGTTTGTTTTTTGAAGAATAATGCCTTCTTTGACGATGTTTACCATGGTGGATAGAGCGTGCTTTTTATAAAATTAATATTAGTAGTAACACGATGATTATGGCTGCACCGACGGAAATGTAAAGTCCGTTACGCGATGCTTTTACGGTTGATTTGATGTCTCTAATCTCTTTACGAAGGGCTTTTTTATCGGCTCTACTTAGGTTTGATTTATCCATGTTCCGTATTTCTTTTAATCGGTTGATTAGAATTTCGGTTTTGGCATCGTCGGTAGGTGCATTTGAAATGGCCGTTGTGGTAATTGGAGCGGGTGTTCCAGCCTGGGTAGGCGCAGTTATGGCAACCATCATCATAATTATGATCATTTTAAGTTTTGAAGTTGTTTTCATTTTATTGTATTTATTGGGATTTAGTAGTGCCTTTTTTTGACCATTATGTTGTTAAAAAGGAATTGTTTCTCACTATAAATTTCTCACTATTTTGGGGCTTAGCTGTTATACAACTCTGTTCATATCTTATATGATTCCCACTTTAAATCAGGTAGTTATAATAAAAAAAAGAGTTGCTTCATTGAAGCAACCCTTTAAAGAGTGTTGTTACTGTTGGATTAGTAATTGGTTCTTAATTCTACCCGTCTGTTTTTAGCACGTCCAAGGGCTGTTTTGTTATCGGCTATTGGTTTGGCTTCCCCGTACCCAGTAGCGGTTAAGCGTGAGTCGGCTATGCCTTTGCTGATTAGATAGAATTTAACCGCATCGGTACGTTTTTGCGATAGATTGATGTTGAACGCATCAGATCCATTACTGTCGGTATGCCCGTCAATGAACAAGTTCGCTCCTGCATACTTATCTAGAATTTTGGAAAGTTCGTCTAATAACACTAGTGAGGCCACTTTTAATTTGTCGCTATTGTTTTCAAAAAACAGTTTGCTACCGATGTAGGTAATTCTTATGGCGTCTTGTTTGGCTATTTCCGGACAACCTTTGTTATCCATATTACCTTTTGCATTTGGGCAACGGTCATCGATATCGGCTATACCATCCCCATCGGCATCGGGACAACCTTTTAGGCTTACTAATCCATATACATCTGGACAACGATCTTCGTCGTTCATTACTCCGTCCTTATCGGAATCCATTACACAACCAGTCGCATCCACTTTGCTACCAGGTTTTGAGTTAGGACAACGGTCATCTACATCGGCAACGCCATCATTATCGGCATCAGGACAACCTTTTAGGGCTGCGGTACCTGCTAAATCAGGACAACGATCCTCTAAGTCGGTTACCCCATCACTGTCTTTATCTGGACATCCATTAAGCAGTACTGTACCGGCTACGTTAGGGCAAGTATCTAGATAATCGGCAACGCCGTCACCATCTTTATCTAATGGACAGCCTTTTTTATCTACGGCTACTCCGGCAGGGGTGTTGGGACAGTTATCATTGTGGTCTGATACACCATCGTTATCGGCATCTTTTGTGCTACCAAAATTAAAGGTTAAGCCCACCATGTGCATTAGATAGTCGTCATTTTTACCTGATACGATACCATCACGTCTATCACTATTGGTGAACATAAATGTTTCTTGAAGGTTTAACGTAATATTTGGCGACAAGCGAAAGTTTAATCCACCACCGGCAGTCGGCAAGGCCGAGTCGATGCTTTCTTTGTGGAAATTCAATTGGTTGTCGAATAGTATAGCACCGATACCCGCAAAGACGTAAGGACGGACGATGTATTCAGGTCCCATTAGGTTCAGTCTTATATTGGCCGCGACCGAGCTGAAATCACCTTTATAGCCCGTAACACTGCTATCGTAACCTAAAGTACCACGGGTGTATAAAAGGTTCAAATCAAAGTATTTCCATAAATATCGGGATACGGTAATTCCGCCAAAACCATACATGGTTTTATCTGTTTTGTACCAATCTCTACCTAAATCACCATGGTATTGGATGATTCCTCCGTGAAGGCCAAAGTTCCATTTATGCTCTTCGGTTTGAGATTTTGAAGTTAGTGTAGCTGCTAGGCAGATGCATAGAAGTAGTAATTTTTTCATTTTTTCAGTATTTTATTATTTGTATCAAAGGTCATCTTGAAAAGAAGCTTAATTGTTACAGAACAATTGTTTTAGTTTGTTTTATTCACACATTTTTGGATAGGGATAAAAAAAGTCCTGTTGTAATAAGCAACAGGACCTGCAATAATAAACAGTCTCATATTTATTATTAACTAACCAAAAAATCAACCTAAATCGTAGTAATCTTCAAGTGCAATTTGCTACAGTATTTTTTTTCGCTGTAGCAGAGGATAAGGGTTTATAGGAATTTCTAATTTATTGATATTTGGAAAATTATCCTCCAGTAGTTTAATATGGTCACGGGTATACTTATTGAGCACGCAAAGTGAGTCGACTAATTCAAATGTATGGGCATTACTTAACAGCAATGGAATGACAACCAACAGTTCCTTTTCATACCAATAGATTTTTTTTAGCTCTTTCATTGACTTACCCAGTAATGCTTAATTGTTGGCTTGCTCCTTGCGGTCTACAACCCCTTTGATTTGGTTATTGGAAACCTTAGTCAAGTAAGTGGTTACTTTGTTTTTCATTTCCTTTGTTAATTAAAGCAATTAGGTCTTAGAAAAAAAGTCTCTAACGAATGCATGTTGTTGTTTTTGGGTCATTTTATCGGTTTGTTTGACCTGGATTTTGACATCGCCAAAACGGTTGTCTGCGTTCAATACATTGTATAATTCTTCTTTTGCATCTGTGGGGCCGAAGAGAATGACTTCTTGATATTTTTTGATTACATCAATTAATTTCTTGTAGTATTTGGCTTGTTCTTGTTGTTCTTTGTTGTGCATGTGAATTTCACCTTTGAGAAAGCTGTTTACTTTTTCTTGATGGGTGAAGTTGGATTCGATGGTTTTGATTTCAAATGGATTATTAGAATACTCCATTAAGTGGGCGATGGAATGATCCATCCAGATTCCGATTTTTTTGCGTGTGACTGCCATGATACTTTGTTTTTGGTTAGGGATAACAATTGCTTTTGGAGAAGCTTATAATTATCTGTACAAAGGTGAGTCAAAAAGAAATTGAATGGGTTATACGATTATAACAATTTATGATATAATTCACACAAAATCAGTTCTTTATTCTTTTGTAAATTACATTCGTTCCATATACCAATTGAGTTCTTTCTCAATTTTTTGGTATTTAAAAATAGTAGAAACCGCTTTTTGTAAGCGAACAAATGCTGTTTCACTTTTTACTACATAATCAAATGCCTTATGATGCATGCAACTGATGGCGACCTCAATTTTATCCTGACTGGATAACATGATTACTGGGATATTGGTATTGAAGTTTTTGATTTTGTCTAAAGTTTGTATACCATTGATGGCCTCTTTAATCACTCCATCAAGATGATAATCTAATACAATAACATCGGGTTTTTGGTTTAGGTTTTGAACACATAATTCCCCAGTGGGATAGGTCTCGATTTCAAAATTGCCGCTGTTGTGAAACTGGATCTCAAGTGATTTCAGGAAAACGGCATCATCATCAACAAGAAAGAGTTTAATTTTTGTAGTATTTGGCATAATTTAATCTTTTAAAATGAGTAATTCTTTCTCTAATTCAATAAAGGATTGGAGACAAACTTTTTCTAGTTCGATCACCAATTCGTTTAATTCTTCGGAAAGGTTTAATATGTCTGCATATTCTTGGATTTTGTTTGCTATCAGGGCGTATTTTGGATTGATTCCCATAATAGCAAAGGAGGGGATTATTTTATGGGCACTTGCTTTCAAGGACAACCAATCTTTATCTTTAAAACTTTGTTTCATGGTAGTAAGTAGAGGTGGTGTTTGTTTTAAGTATACCTGTATCATCTCAGTCATTAATTTGGGATTGGATTTGGTGAGTTTATTTAAGTAACTTAAATCGACATATTTTATTGTTTGGATTTGATTTGCACCAACAATTTGGTTTTCAATAATGACAATTGGTTTTTTAATGACGCTTATTAGTTTGCTGTACAATAAGCGTTCATCGACTGGTTTTGAGATGTAATCGTTCATTCCTACGGCTTTGCATTTGGCTACATCTACTGTAGTAACATCAGCAGTAAGGGCAATAATTGGGATGGTTAGTTTCATTGTTTGCCTAATGTATTCGGTAGCTTCAAAGCCATTCATTTCTGGCATTTGCAAATCCATTAATATTATATCATAGGTATTTTTTTTAAGTTTTTGAAGTGCAACTTTGCCATTTGCAGCTATTTCACATTCAAAGCCAAAGTCATCTAAAAGCGTTTTCATCAGCAGTTGGTTGAGTTCCATATCCTCTACCACTAATATTTTAGTGTCTTTTATATCGTTATCAATTTCAAGAATTTCAGGTTCTAAAACTGCTTCAGCATTAGTTTTTTCGAAATTGAGCACAAAGCTAAATGTTGATCCCTTACCCAAGATACTCTCTACGTATATGGTTCCGTTTTGAGCTTCTACCAATTGTTTTACGATAGCTAAACCCAAACCTGTACCTCCAAATATTCTAGAAGTATCGCTTGTTGCTTGTTGAAAGTTTTCAAATATCTTTTCGGTTTTAGTATCACTGATGCCAATGCCAGTATCGGTTACCGAAAATTTGATCGCTATATCAACATCGGTTTCAGCAGCTAGTTTAACGCTAACCGTTATTTTCCCACTATTGGTGAATTTGACGGCATTGCTAACCAAGTTTAAAATGATTTGATGCAGTCGTACCGGATCGCCTACAATCACTTCGGGTATGCTGCTATCAAAATGAGTAACTAATTTTAGGTTTTTTTCTTGGATTTTGGTTTCAAAGAGATGCAACATGGCTTTGATGGACAATCTCAGCTTGAACGAAGTTTTTTCAAAGGTCATCTTACCGGCATCTACTTTTGCTAAGTCAAGTATATCATTGATGAGGACAATAAGTGCGTCGCCGCTCATTTTAATGGCAGTTAAGTATTCTTTTTGTTTTGAACTTAATTCGGTTTTAAGTACTACTTTGGTAAACCCGATGATAGCGTTCATCGGGGTACGTATTTCATGACTCATATTGGATAAAAATTGTTGTTTTGATCTCACGGCTTCGTTGGCTTTGCAGGTAGCTGATTCCGCTATTATTTTGGCTTCTTCTGCCGCTGAGGAGGCCAACTCAGCATAGGTTTTGGCTTCCATGAGTTCTTTTTGTGCTTTTTTTTGTTCACTGATATCACGTGCTACTACTACAGCACCAATAATATGACCTTCTTCGTCTTTATATACAGCACCATTAAATAGTACATCCGTTAGTTTTCCGTCTTTCAATACCAATGGGTAGTCGACCACAAAGCCTTTTGAAAAAACTTCTTCATAGCCTTTCTTTGCTTTTTCGGGCTCTGTGAAATACTTAATAAAATCAGTATCGATTAAATTTTCTTTAGATACTTCTGTAACTCGCACTGAGGCTTGATTAGTATCGGTGATTTTGCCTTTAGGACTAATGGTAAACAAAGGGTCACGACTGGCCTCAATTAGACTCAGGGAATATTGCGACGCTAGCTTTAAGGAGTAATTGTAAGCTTCCAACTCTTTATTTTCAAAAACCCTTTTTTCTTTTTCCTTGTTTTGAAAATTTAATTCTTTATCCGCCAAAACCAATTCGTTGGCTCGATTTTGTTTTTCGTCTTTTTGAAATACTAATTCCTTGTTGGCAATGATTAATTCTGCAGCTCTTTTTTCTTTGATTTTGTTTTGGTATTCTAGCTCTTTATTAGCAATCAGTAATTCATTAGCACGTGCTTCTTTTTCGCTGTTTTGATGTTCAAGTTCTACATTGGCAATGACCAATTCGGCAGCGCGTTTTTCTTTTTCTTTGTTTTGAAAAGCCAATTCTTTATTAGCCACAAGTAACTCAGTAGTAGCTTTCTTTTGTTTTGTGATGTCAATGAAAGAAGTTAGGGAACATTCTCGTCCATTATAGTTCATAGTTTGTATGGAGGCAAGGTACCACGCTGCTTTTCCTTTTTTATTGTGTAGAACTATTTCAAGACTATTTATTTTTTCATTTTTATTAAGTTTTGAGACTACTTTCTCTCTTAATTCAGGAGTAATAAGTCCAATTTCAGTGGCTGTTTTCCCAATTATTTCCTCCTTTTTATAGCCAAAGCAATGAAGGAAGGCAGTATTGGTGAATTGAAATTGAGCGTTATCGGTAGTTATGAAAGCCATTCCGATAGCGCTATTTTCAAATAAATCAAAGAACAAATCATTGGATTTACGCTCGAAGTTTTTGGAAGTAATGGGTGGCTTCATTTATATTTGATTATAATTAGTTTCCAAATCCGTTATCGGGTTCCGCCTTTTGATTTTTAGCTGTTTAAAATGCGACGGAGATAAACCCGTCACTTTTTTGAACTGAGTGGATAGATGTGCCACGCTACTGTAGTTCATTTTCCATGCAATTTCAGAGACGTTGAGTTCGTCATAAATAATCAATTCTTTGATTCGTTCTACCTTTTGTGAAATGACGAATTGTTCAATGGTCATTCCTTGTACTTCTGAAAATAAATTCGCTAGAGTTGTGTAGTTTTGATCTAATTTTTCACTTAGATACTCGGAAAAGGTTCTTTTAATTGGGTCCTCTGTAGAATTTACCATCTCTATGATCACATTTCTTATTTTTTCAATAAGAAGGGCCTTTTTGTCATCCATCAGTTCTAAACCCGATTCAGATAAATTAGCTTTGAGTAACTGTCTTTTTTCAGAGGTAATGTTTTCCATTATTTCAATTACGCCCAAATCAATGAAAATGTAGTGCAGTCCTAGTCGTTTTAATTCGTTTTTCACCATCATTTTGCAACGGTTACTGACCATGAATTTTATGTAGAGTTTCAAATTGAGGTTATTGATGGAGTTCCCTCAAAGGTGTGTTTAAAAAACAAGCGATAGTTGTATTATTTTGGATATAAATTGTATAATTCACACATTATCAAGTGTGTTGCGTCTTTTATCTTTAAGATTTTTAAAAAAGGTAGGCGTTAAACCTGTTACTTTTTTGAATTGGGTAGATAAATGGGAGACACTACTGTAGTTCATTTTATAGGATATCTCGGTTAGGTTGAGTTCGTCGTAAAGCAGCAGTTCCTTTACTTTTTCAATTTTGTGGGCGATGATGTAGTGCTCGATGGTTATTCCTTTCACCTCAGAAAAGATATTGGCTAAATAAGTGTAGTCATAGCCCATTACTTTACTGATGTATTCGGAGTAATTTACTTTGGGAAGTTCGTCATTGTAGTGAATCATTTCGGTGATGACAATTTTGATTTTTTCAATAAGCATTGACTTTTTGTCGTCCATTAATTCCAGACCAGAAGGTAGGAGGTTTACTTTTAATAATGCCCTTTGTTCTGGTGTGATGTCCTCAACAATATCCACTACACCCAAGTCTACACAAATATAATGTAGACCTAATCCTTTAAGCTCTGCTTTGACTAGCATTTTACAGCGTAGACTGACCATATATTTTATATAGAGCTTCATTTTAGTTAATTAAATTAATAATCGTTGCGCTAGTTTATTTTATAAGCATAAGAACTAGTATTCAATTATATCGAATGACTCATAATCAATTCTTACTCTTCATATCCGCTTTTGATGATGGTGGAAAGCATTTTGAATTGCTGATTGGCATTGAAACTGTGCTGGGCATGAGCCGGTATGATGATTCCTTCTCCCAGGCTTAATTTATGGACTTTATTTTTTATGATGATTTCTGCTGTGCCGTCAATTATTTGAATATAATTATCAAAAGGGGATGTTTTTTCGGCTAGTTCCTCACCAGCATCAAAGGATGAAGCGGTGATATTGCCGGTTGTTTTTTTTATAATTGTTTTACTAACCACTGCATTAGGGATGTATTGAATGATTTCGACAATGATATGAGATTTCGCTTTATCAAGTTCTGGAGTTTCCATGGTTTTAATAGATTAGTTAAATAGCAAAATCAAGGGTGGTCTGAATTGACTATCGGCTAAAGGTAAGCACTTTAAAATGGACGCCCCCTTATAAATGCATAAATGATGCACTAAAGTTAAGATTCGTCTTTAGTAGTGCGAACTAAATTGATGCCAGAGACAAAAAACAATAGACCAAGAATACCATAAATGACTAATGTTTTAGTGTCTTTGGTGTTTTCTGAGGTGGACAGGAAGACTTGAGCTGCATAGATAAGACTTACTATTCCTAATATAGTGAGTACTGCTCCGAATATTCTTTTAAGGTTCATAAGCTTATTTATAACTACTGAAATTATTTTTTCAAAGGTCGCTTATAATTTCACATTGGTTTTATGTAATATTGTTATTAAGTTATATAATTCACACACTCTTGTCCAAAACAAAAAAGCGCTCGGGTCATAACTTCCGAACGCTTTTCACTATGAAAATTGTTTTCTTTATTTCATTTTTCCATTTACTACTGCGATGGCAGCTCCAACAAAAGTGGCGATTACTAGTGAAGCTAGGATATTAATAGCTTCCATTTTGATATCAAGACTTGCTTTATACATATTATTAAAAAACATGTCGGCGAGGGACATTAATAATCCGACTCCAAGTGCTACTTTAATTCCGGATACACATTTAGAAATACCTTCGCCTTGATTTAAGATAAAAGAAAGCATAAAACCGAAGGACATACAGCCACAGAAAATAAACGCCATGTTTTCGGTTGCTCCTTCTGGTGCTGGAAAGGTGCTTTTTAATAACATCCCATAGATTAGCCATCCTAAAAGGAAGTCGACTATACCACCTACAATTCCGCCTACAATAAAGTTTTTTACATTCATAATTAATTAATTTTATTGGTTAGTGAAATAAAATTATCAAAAAATAAGAATGCAATAATTAATTAACTAATTAATTGTTAACTTTTTAGAAACTGTAATTGTTAATAAGGTTTAGTGCAATAGATGGCTTTGTTCCTTTTTGAAACTTCCGTTGTCCACGTCTTTAATGAATTTTATTACTCCGGGAAAATAGTGTTCTTGATCATCGTATTGTGAGCAATGACTTCCCTTTGGACAATATAGGAATCTACCGTTTTGAACTTCATTGGATATCCATTCCATATGTTTGGGATCCATAGTATCGAATTTAGCTCCAATAGCTAGAGTAGGTATCGTGAGCGTTTTTAATCGGGCGGTTACATCCCAATTCTTTAATGTTGCTTGCCCTGTGATGCCAAATTCGCTTTGTCCTTGCATGTATACATATACATTGGGGTTTAGGTGTTTGAACGCTCTAGTAATTGACTCAGGCCATTGGTCCAACGGTTTTCTGAGGATGTGTTCTGTGTAGTAGTATTTGAATAAAAGTTCGGTGTATTTAGGATTAGAAAAGTCATTATTTTTCTCGAATACTTTTATTTCGTCCAATATATTTTTTGGTAATTTAGGGCCTAGCACCTCTTCGGCATATTTGTTATAAGCAGGGGCACTAGCCATCATGTTGGCTATGATTAACCCTTTTAAGTTTTTTTGGTATTTCAAGGCGTACTCCATTGCCAATATACCACCCCAAGATTGACCCATTAAGTAGAAATTTGATTTATCTAATTTGAGCGCCTTACGGACTTGTTCTACTTCTTCAACAAAGCGATCGGTTGTCCATAGTTTGTTGTCATTAGGTTGGTCACTATAATAAGACCCTAATTGGTCATAGTAAATGTACTCAATGCTTTCCTTTGGAAAAAAACCGTCAAAGCATTCAAAAAACTCATGAGTTCCGCCAGGGCCGCCGTGTAATAGAAGTACTTTTATTTTGGGATTATTGCCTACTCGTTTGGTCCACACTTTGAATTTGCCTAGGGGTGTATTTATGGGTATCATTTTGATTCCGCCAGTGGCTTGATCATTACTTTGCGCATAGTTTAAATAGTCATTTTTAACTTTTTCTTGCTTGCTGTTTTCTTTGCAACCAGAGAATACTAATACTGTAAATAGTGCGCTTAGGAGTAGATTTAATTTCATGTTTACAATTTAAAAGTTAGTTTTTTAGTGCTTTGCAAATTTAAAACTACAAAATATCTGTTTATCATGTATACAATAAGTGTTTATATCGGATGCAGTTAATTTAAATAACTATATCAAATAAGCAAATTAATTGATTTTTATCATTTCGCAATCGATTTCGTTTCTCTATTTTTACTCCAAATTTAAATTAAGAATTATGAGTATTACTTATAAGCTTTCGGTTAACAATAGCCTTCATTTTGATTTAAACGAAGGTGATCTGACAAATCTAGATGCTGTTGATGTGGAAAACAATAAATTCCACGTATTAAAGGAGCACAAACCCTATAAAGCAACAATTGTCTCGGCTGATTTTAATGCAAAAAAATATACGGTTAAAGTCAATAACAACCTTTATGAAGTGACTATAGCTGATGCTTTGGATTTATTAATTAAAAGCATGGGAATAGAGCGAGGAAGAGCGAAAGTGGTAAATGCAATAAAAGCACCGATGCCTGGATTAATTCTTGAAATTAGCGTCACACTGGGGCAAGAAGTAAAAGAAAATGATCCGTTGTTAATTTTGGAAGCTATGAAAATGGAAAATAGTTTTCTATCTCCCCGTGATGGAGTTATAAAATCTATAGCTGTTGAAAAAGGGAATGCGGTAGATAAGGGTCAATTGTTGATTGAATTTGAGTAGGGTTACAAGTATTAAGAAGAAAGTAGTAAGACTTTTAACTAAGATTTGATACAAATAGAAAGTAGATTGATGAAAAATATAACGAAAATATTAGTTGCTAATAGAGGTGAAATTGCCATTAGGGTAATGAAAACCGCTAAGAAAATGGGAATCAAAACAGTAGCGGTTTATTCTACTGCAGATCGAAATGCATTGCATGTTAAGTATGCTGACGAAGCTGTCTGCATAGGTGAAGCTCCTTCTAGTCAATCCTATTTGCGAGGGGATAAAATCATTGAAGTATGTCGAACCTTAGGAGTTGATGCTGTGCACCCGGGCTATGGGTTTTTGAGTGAGAATGCGTCCTTTGCTGAAGAATGTGAAAAGAACAACGTCATTTTCATTGGGCCAAAATCGAAAGCTATTGAAATGATGGGGAGTAAGTTGGCCGCCAAAGAAGCGGTCATGCATTATGATATTCCGATGGTACCTGGAATTGATCATGCCATTACCGATATTGAAGAAGCTAAAAGATCGGCTAGAGCAGTAGGATTTCCTATTTTAATTAAGGCTTCTGCAGGTGGAGGAGGAAAAGGGATGCGTATAGTGGAACGCGAGGAAGATTTTGTTTCACAAATGGACAGAGCGATTAGTGAAGCGACTTCTGCTTTTGGAGATGGTTCTGTTTTTATTGAAAAATACGTAACGAAACCACGTCATATTGAAATTCAAATTATGGCGGATAGTCATGGTAATGTATTGTATGTGTTTGAAAGAGAATGCAGCATTCAACGCCGTCACCAAAAAGTAGTTGAGGAAGCACCCTCATCAATTTTGACGGCAGCACTGCGTAAAAAAATGGGTGAGGCGGCTGTAAAAGTAGCTAAAGCTTGTGATTATCTGGGGGCTGGAACGGTTGAGTTTTTGATGGACGAGCAGCATAATTTCTATTTCCTCGAAATGAATACCCGTTTGCAAGTAGAGCATCCGGTGACCGAAATGGTATCGGGCTTGGATTTGGTTGAATTGCAAATCCGGGTTGCCCGTGGGGAAGAATTGATGCTGAAGCAAGAAGATTTAGCGATACATGGACATGCTATGGAGTTGCGGGTTTATGCCGAAGATTCTATGAATGATTTCTTGCCTAATGTGGGCTACTTAAGTACCTATAAACTTCCAGAAGGTGAAGGTATACGGGTAGATAATGGTATAGAAGAAGGCATGGATGTGCCTATTTACTATGATCCTATGTTATCAAAATTAGTTACATACGGTAAAACGCGTGAAGAAGCGATTGAGTTGATGATTAAAGCGATAGACAATTATCATGTAGAGGGAGTGGCTACCACATTGCCTTTTGGGAAATTTGTTATGGAGCATGATGCATTTCGTTCTGGCGATTTTGATACGGGTTTTGTGAAAGCGTATTATAATCCTGAAAAAATGAAAGCTAATCTAGAATCGGAAGCAGAAATTGCTGCTATGATAGCTTTAAAACAATACCTAGCTGATACAAAAATCTTACGATTACCAATTGAATAATTATGGAAGATAAAATCAAAATATTAAACGATAAAATTGCCTTGGCCAAATTAGGTGGAGGCGAGAAAAGAATTGCCAAACATCACGAAAAGAAAAAACTTACGGCGCGAGAGCGTATAGAATATTTAATGGATAAAGGTTCGTTTGAAGAAATTGGAATGTTGGTTACCCATAGAACAACCGATTTTGGAATGGAAAAAGAACTTTATTATGGAGATGGCGTAGTGACTGGTTATGGAACGATACAGGGTAGAATAGTGTATGTTTTTGCACAAGATTTTACTGTTTTTGGTGGTGCTTTATCAGAAACACACGCTGAAAAAATCTGTAAAGTGATGGATATGGCTTTGCGAAATGGCGCGCCAATGATTGGGTTGAACGATTCAGGTGGTGCACGGATACAAGAAGGCGTAAGGTCCTTGGGAGGATATGCCGATATTTTCTATAGAAATGTTCAATCGAGTGGAGTGATTCCGCAGATCTCGGCAATTATGGGTCCGTGTGCTGGTGGAGCAGTATATTCGCCGGCTATGACCGATTTTACCATGATGGTTGAAGGCAATAGCTATATGTTTGTTACAGGGCCCAATGTGGTTAAAACAGTAACCAATGAAGAAGTATCCTCTGAAGAGCTTGGAGGTGCTAGTACGCATTCGACTAAATCTGGAGTAGCACATTTTACCTCTCCAAATGGCATTGAATGTTTAGAAGATATCAAAAAATTATTGAGCTATTTGCCTCAAAACAATAGGGAAACTGCACCAAAATTACCTTATGTTACTACTGATGAGGTTCGCGAAAAGTTAGGTACTATTGTTCCTGAAAATGCGAACAAACCCTATGATATGCATGATGTCATTTCGAATATTATTGACGAGGATTCTTTCTTTGAGATTCATAAAGATTTTGCCGAAAACATTATCGTAGGTTTTGCACGTTTAGGTGGTAGAAGTATCGGAATTGTGGCTAATAATCCAAAGTTTTTGGCAGGATGTTTAGATGTTAAATCATCCATTAAGGGAGCACGATTTGTGCGTTTTTGTGATTGTTTTAATATTCCTTTATTGGTGTTAGAAGACGTGCCGGGATTCTTGCCTGGAACCGACCAAGAATGGAATGGAATTATTGTACATGGTGCTAAGTTACTTTATGCTTTTAGTGAAGCCACAGTACCAAGAGTTACTGTTATTACGCGTAAGGCCTATGGAGGAGCTTATGATGTTATGAATTCTAAACATATTGGTGCGGATATGAATTTTGCCTGGCCAAGTGCTGAAATTGCTGTAATGGGGGCTAAAGGAGCTTCTGAAATTATATTCAAAAAAGAGATAAGTGAGGCAGCAGATCCCGCTGCGAAATTATTGGAAAAAGAAGCGGAATATGCCGAGTTATTTGCTAATCCTTATACGGCGGCTCAGCGTGGTTTTATCGATGAAGTTATTTTGCCAAAAGATACCCGAAGAAAACTGCTTAAAGCCTTCAGCATGTTGGAAAGCAAAGTAGTGGAAACACCGAAAAGGAAGCACGGGAACATACCGTTATAGGATCAATTTATTTTCATAATGAAAACGGCCTCTAATTAGAGGCCGTTTTTTTGTAGGGGTATATCGTGCTATTGGTTATAAATTTTTTGGTATAAATCTTTGTACTTTTCAAGTATCGCTTTGCGTTTTAATTTCATCGTAGGGGTGAGGTGTCCGCCATCAACCGACCAGATATCGGGGGTAAGTTCGATTCTTTTAACTTGTTCCCAATTTCCGAATTTTTTATTGATGTCATTTACTTCTTGTAAAATGCGATCCTGTACTTTTACATTAGCACTTATTTCTGCATTGGATTCACCGATATTGATGTGGTGAATTGAAGCCCATTCTTTTACAAAAAGAAAGTTGGGTTGGATGAATGCTGCCGGCATTTTTTCACCATCGCCTATGACCATGATTTGTTCTACAAATCGGCTTTGTTTCATGGCATTTTCGATTAGTTGGGGTGCGATGTATTTACCACCAGAGGTTTTGAACATTTCTTTTTTACGGTCGGTTATTTTAAGAAAACCATTGGTATCAATCTCACCGATATCGCCAGTATGGAAATATCCATCGACTATGGTTTCGTTGGTTAGTTTTTCATCTTTGTAGTATCCCATCATTACGTTGGGTCCTTTACAAAGTATTTCGCCATCTGTAGCAATTTTCACTTCCACATTGTCTATGACGCGGCCGACGGTACCTATTTTGAAACCATGGTTTCTCATATCATTCACGGCAATTACGGGAGAGGTTTCAGACAAACCATATCCTTCCATTATATAAATTTCGGCAGCGGCAAAAATTTTTGCCAAACGAGGTTGAAGCGCTGCACTACCGTTAACTATTAAATCTAAACGTCCCCCGAGTCCGTTTTTCCATTTACTAAAAATGAGTTGGCGTGCTATTTTGAGTTGGATTTCATACCACCAACCGTTTGCACCATAAGGTTCGTAACGCTGACCTACTTCAACGGCCCAGAAGAAAAGTTTCTTTTTGATGCCTGTCAATTCAGAGCCTTTGGCAATGATTTTCTCGTATACTTTTTCAATTAAACGAGGTACTCCTGTCATTACTGTAGGTCGAACTTCTTTTACATTATCTCCAATCTTTTCTATAGATTCCCCAAAATAGATGGAACAACTGTAAAATTGGTAGATATAGGTAACCATGCGTTCGTATATGTGGCAAATAGGCAAGAAACTCAAAGCAATACTTTTACCTTCATCGAAAGGAATACGATTGGCACTGTCAAGTACGTTTGACACAATATTATTATGAGATAACATTACCCCTTTGGGTTTTCCAGTAGTTCCGGAAGTGTAAATAATGGTGGCTAGGTCTAAACTATGTACGTCATTTTTTCGTTCTTCAACTTCGGCTTGGTTGCTATTGTCTTTTCCTAATTCGTGTAGTTCTTTCCAGTTTTTGCAACCTGGTAATTCATTAAAGGAATAGATTTCAATAAGCTTCGATACTTTTTCTCGAATTAGATTTATTTTATGTAAAACCTCCTCATCTGAAATGATACAGTATTTGGCCTCGCAATGGTTGAGTATGTATTCATAATCGTTTTCAGATATTGTGGGGTAGATTGGAACATTTTGTGCGCCAGTTTGCAATATTCCTATGTCCATGATGTGCCATTCGGTTCGATTGTTGGAAGAGATAATTGCAATTTTATCGTTTTTCTGAATTCCTAGTCTTAGTAGGGCTCTAGAAATGGTGTTGGCTTTGTTAAGGTATTCCTGCGTGGAAGTTTTGACCCAATTTCCTTCCTGTTTTGTTACTAAACAGGCTTCAAGATTGTTTTTTGAAAGTTGGTGGTAAGGAAAGTCAAATAGTCGGCTGATAGCAGTCATAGGTTGCAATTTTAATGCAAATTAAATAATAATCGTTTCATTCACAATTATTCCCTAAAAATATAAAATGATATTGGCTAAATATGTAGTTTTGCATCGATAATTTTTAGCACTTTCATGAAAAAATTTCCTAGAATTAATGAGTATAAAATTTTGGCAATCAGAATTTTATTAGTTTATGTTTTTTATTTTATTGCCCGTCTTTTATTTTTTATTTACAACGTAAATTTAATTAAAATTGATGGAGTGGTTGATTTTTTTAGATTATGCTATCATGGATTAACCTTTGATACCACTTCAATTTTATATATCAACAGTTTGTTTATCCTGCTTTCTGTATTGCCTTTAGTAATTAATACCAAAAAGAATTTCCAACGATTATTATTATGGTTGTATTTCGTCACCAATTTATTGGCCTATGCCACTAATTTTATTGACTTTATTTATTATCGTTATTCATTCAATAGAAGTACTCGAGCTTCAGTAGATACCTTACAAAATGAAAGTAATAAGTCGTTATTGTTTATCAATTTTCTGCACAATTATTGGCATGTATTTTTATTGTTTTTTGGGTTGAGTTATGTCTGGGTTTTGATTTACAAACGTATTAAATTGAAGCAGCATGAGGTCCCTAAAAATTTTAAATACTTTGCACTATCTACCGTAAATTTTCTTTTAATTGTTACCTTATGTATCGGAGGTATTCGTGGTGATTTTAAAAAGAGTACACGCCCTATTAATATCTTGGATGCCAGTCGATTTGTTACGAATACTTCCCAATCTGATTTGGTATTAAATACTCCTTTTGCTATCATTCGGACGTGGGATACCAATTCGTTCAAGAAAGAAAATTACATGACCAAGGCTGAAGTTGATAAGTTATTGGTACCTATTAAATTTTACAAGAATAATCCACCTACAAAACCCAACGTAGTCATTTTTATTTTGGAAAGTTTTGCCCGTGAATATAATGGAGCTTTTAATAAGAACAGTAAGATTCCGGGTTATGAAGGTTATACTCCTTTTGTTGATTCATTGGCACAACATAGTTTAATATTTACAAATGCCTATGCTAATGGTTGGAAATCAATACATGGTGTTTCTTCTGTTATTGCAGGGATACCTTCGTTTAAAGATGCCTTTACTTCGTCTCCTTATCCACAGCAAAAAATTGAGTCATTGGTTTCTACTTTAAAGAGTGAGGGTTATGATACGTCCTTTTTTCATGGAGCTCCGAATGGTTCAATGGGCTTTTTGGGATTTGGTAATATATTAGGTTATGACCATTATTATGGTAAAACAGAGTATAATAATGATGATGATTTTGATGGTGTTTGGGGAATTTGGGACGAACCGTTCTTTAAATTTTTCAACAAAACGTTGACCACTAAGAAGCAACCTTTTATGGCAACTTTATTTTCTGTTTCTTCCCATGAACCTTATAAAGTCCCCTCCAAGTTTGAAGGTAAATTCCCTAAGGGTAAAGTAAACATCAATCAATGTATAGGGTATACGGATTATGCGTTGAGACAATTTTTTAGTGCAGCTAAAAAGGAAGCCTGGTATAAAAACACTATTTTTGTATTGGTTGCGGATCACGGGAATACTATAGCTTACGATGAATATTTAAAAGAGTTTAACCGCAACACCGTACCGATTTTATTTTTCACACCAAATCAGAAGTATGTGGGTGAAAACAAGGAATTGGCTCAGCAAATTGATATTTATCCTACGATTTTGGATATGATTGGTTATCCAAAGCCATTCCGCAGTTGGGGTAGGAGTTTACTAAACGATAAGCAAGTGCCACCTTTTGTAATGAAGTATTCTTTAAATGTATTTCAGTATATGGAAGGTAACTACATTTGTTGTTTTGATGGAAAATCAGTAGTTGGTTTTTATGCTAAAGAAGATAAAGGAATGGAGCATAATTTGATTAAAAATAGAACGGCAGAGATGGATGCTATTGCATTACGATGTAAGGCGTTTATCCAAGACTATATGGAACGTATCATTGATAAGCGTTTAACGACAGTAAAATAAAGCGATATGCTGAATGTCCGCCAGACATTCTTTTCATAAGATCTAATATTTGAGGCTATGTGGTACGCATCAATGACAAATGATAAACGACCATTAAAAATAAAAATAATGAAAAAGAAAATAGGTTTAGTAGTATTGGTAGTGGTTTTGATTGTGACAGGAAAGTATGTTTATGATCGTCATATCAACCACAATTTTATGACTATCACGGAAGGGAAAGTTTACAAGTCGGGTGTAATTCCACCTGATGAGATTGCAGATTATGTGAACAAATACCATATTAAATCTATAGTAGATTTGCGTTTTCCTGGAACAGGGGATGATGTGAATAATCCAGAAATTCCGGCAGAATTGACTGCAGAGAAAGAAGCAGTTGCTAAAATTAAAGGAGTTAATTATTTTAATAATGGGTCAGACCAAGTACCAGAGCAAAAGAATTTAGATGCTTTTTTTAAAATTATGGACAATAAGTCTAATTATCCTGTATTAATTCATTGTTATCATGGCATAGGTAGGGCACAAATATATTCGGCTATATACCGCATTGAGTATGAAGGATGGAGTAATGAGGATGCTCGACATGCTGCGGCCTTTCCGTTTACCTTTAGTTCATTTGATGACGGTAAGCCTAAGGGAGAATATTTAAAAGTATATAAAAGTAGAAAGCAACTAGCCGAAGAGAAAGCAAAGGCAAATAAATAAAATTAATTATATAAAAAGAGGAGCTATATAGCTCCTCTTTTATTTGTTATACTATCGTTATAGTTTATGCATGTTTTCAGCTAAAGTTTCTATGAATTTGGTTATGGGGCCTTTAATCATCATGGCCATCATTGGGTTGAATTCACCTTGAAATTGCAATTGAACCGCACTAGAGCTATCATTTAAAGCATCTATGTTGGCGGTTAAAGTAAAAGGCAATTTGTCACTGGCAGCTGCTAAAATTACTTTAGAATTTGGAATTTTCTCTCTCATGCGCAATTTTATTTCGGGCATGCCTTTTAAACCGAAATTAAAAATATCATCGCCTAATACTTCGAATTTAGCAATATTCTCGGGCATTAATTTTTCAAAGTTTTTCACATCGGATAAAGCGCTGAATAAATAGGCTGCCGATTTTTCTACGGTAACTTTTGGACTTTCTAAATTCATAGTTTTTTATTTAGAGTAAAGAGGCAAATAGAAAGAAAAAAAATATCTAACATAGTGCTTCTTTGTTCTTGTTTCTACTTAAACATTCCAAGTGGAAGGACTTACACGCCATTCCTGTAATGTTTTTAATTCTGTTTCCGAAATATAGTTCTTGGCAACAGCCAAATCTAGTAAATGATTGTAATCGGCCAAGGTATTTAACTCAACATTAGCTTTTTTGAAATTGTCTACTGCAATATCAAAACCATAGGTGAATATGGCTACCATGCCTTTTACATTGGCCCCCGCTTCTTTTAAAGCTTCTACAGCTAGTAAGCTACTATTTCCTGTGCTGATTAAATCTTCCACAACCACTACGTTTTGGCCTTTTTGTAAAAAACCTTCAACTTGGTTTTGTCTTCCGTGTTTTTTAGGTTCAGGGCGAACATAGACAAAAGGTATTCCCAAGTACTCAGCTACTAATATTCCGATGCCAATAGCGCCTGTAGCTACTCCTGCAATGACATCAGGTTTGCCATATTTGTGTTCGATATGCTTGGCAAATTCTTCTCTTATGAAATTTCTTATTGTCGGGAACGATAGTATTAATCGGTTGTCACAATAAATTGGGGAGTGCCAACCTGAAGCCCATGTAAAAGGATTTTTAGGATTCAATTTAATTGCATTTATTTGTAAAAGCAATTCGGCTGTTTTTTCGGCTGTGTCTTTATTAAAAATCATACTACAAATGTATAAAGTTTTTGTCAACGATAAACCACTTTTTTTAACCAACCAAATCGCCAAAGAAACCGATTTTCAGTTGTTTTTATTGGAAAGTATTGATATTGAGCAACTCATCATCAAAATATTTCAGAATAAAGTTCAGAAAGCCTATTTGTATTACCCGGATGAAAAGGAAATCTTGAAGAAGATGAAAGAGAAAATTCCGGTTTGCAAAGCTGGAGGAGGATTTGTTTATAATAAAAACGGGGACGTTTTATTCATTTTTAGAAATGGAAAATGGGATTTACCGAAGGGCGGAATTGAAAAAGGAGAGGAAATTGAGGAAACTGCAATGCGAGAAGTAGAGGAAGAGACCGGAGTTGGCAAACTTACCGTGACTAAAAAGCTACAAAAGACCTACCATATATTTAAAAGAGGCGGAAAATATAAATTAAAAATCACGCATTGGTTTGAAATGCAATCTGATTTTGAGGGGCCAACAATGCCTCAAGCAAACGAGGGTATTGATAAAGCGGTATGGCTTTCTCCTGAGCAAGTAAAAGAGGCCTTAAAAAACTCCTATGAAAATATCAAGTTATTGTTTGAAGAAGAGCAAGTTATCTCGGAGCAATAATTAAAGAAATGTATTTCTTATTTGATTAATGAATTACTGTAAAGGCGAACGTGAGTTTGCCTTTACTCATTTATGCTATCTATATTTATACGGATTGGGTATGTGGCATGAGTTACTAGGTATAGATTTGAAAAACGACTGCGGTCATTTGATATTTGGCCGTGCTCATTTTATACCAATGACTTTTGTGAAATTTGTTTTCCATCTTAAAATCGACATTCACTATGATTTTGAAACTATTTGGCTTTACCTTTGCGGTATGACAAATACGCACCATTCTAATAATATACTTTTGAATTTAGGCATTGAAAGCTTAAACGAGATGCAATTTACTGCAGGAGAAACCATTTTAAACGATAGCAATATATTATTACTATCTCCGACAGGATCTGGTAAAACTTTGGCTTTCTTATTACCTATATTCGAATTGTTAGAAGAAGAAGTAATTGGAGTACAATGTTTGATTTTGGTTCCGTCGAGAGAATTAGGATTGCAAATAGAACAAGTTTGGAAAAAAATGGGAACTGAGTATAAAGTTAATGTATGCTATGGAGGTCATTCAATGGAGACTGAAATAAAAAATTTATCTAATCCCCCTGCTATTTTGATTGGGACACCGGGAAGAATAGCTGATCATATTGATAGAGGTACATTTGTAACCGACCGAGTTTTGACTTTAGTTTTAGATGAATTTGATAAATCCTTGCAATTGGGATTTCACGAGCCGATGTCTTTTATCATTAATCGGTTGTCTAAATTAAACAAGCGAATATTGGTATCGGCTACTTCTGGTATAGAGATACCGAAGTACACACGTGTTGTGCATCCAACTGTTTTGGATTTTATACCAAGTAAAGAAGAACGGGTTTCGTTAGAGATGAAACGTGTGGTTTCAAAAGATAAGGATAAATTGGAGAGTTTGTTTCAATTGCTGTGTTCTTTACGATCGGAATCGGCGTTAGTCTTTTGCAATCATCGGGACGCAGCAGAACGCATTAGCGACACTTTAAATGAAAAAGGCATCTTTGCCACCTATTACCATGGCGGAATGGATCAGGATGAACGAGAACGTGCTTTGATACAGTTTAGAAATGGGAGTATACCTTATTTAGTAACTACAGATTTAGCCGCGAGAGGATTAGACATTCCTGAGATGAAGCATGTAATACATTACCATTTGCCATCAAAGGAAGATGAATTCACACATAGAAATGGAAGAACAGCGCGTATGTTGGCAGCTGGTACTGCCTATGTAATTATACATGAAAGCGAAAAGAGGTTGGATTATATTGATTACACGATGCCTATTTTATCAGTAGACCATGCGAAAACCTTGCCTAAGGCTCCTGAATTTCAAACAATTTATATTAGTGGGGGCAAGAAAAACAAATTAAATAAAATAGATATAGTGGGCTTCTTTTCCCAGAAAGGGAAACTTGACAAAGGAGATTTAGGGCTAATCGAAGTAAAGGATTTTATTTCTTTTGCCGCAGTAAGATCAACTAAAGTAAAGGATTTACTTTCCCTTATTCGAGAAGAAAAAATGAAGGGGAAGAAGTTTAAAATAGAGGTAGCACGAAAAGTGATTAAGAAAGAAGAGTAGGGTAGTCGCAGTCATAATAACTGCGATTATAATTACTTTTCTTTTTTTACGATCACACTATCAGGAACTAATACAGTGTAATCACCGTTATTTCTAATAACATCACGAACAATACTTGAACTGATGTATGAAGTTTTAGAAGCAGTTAATAAAAATACCGTTTCGATTTGAGATAACTTTCTATTGGTGTGCGCGATGGCTTTTTCGAATTCAAAGTCGGCCGGATTGCGCAAACCGCGCAGGATGAAGTCGGCGTTCAATTTACGACACAAATCAATGGTTAAACCTTCATAAGTAATTACCGTTACTTTTGGTTCGTCTTTAAAGGCATTTTCAATAAACTTTTTACGATCTTCTAGTGTAAACATGTATTTCTTATCGGCATTAATACCAATCGCAACGATTACCTCGTCAAAGAGAGAAACCCCTCTTTTGATGATGTCATAGTGACCCAAAGTGATGGGGTCAAAGGAACCGGGAAATACTGCTTTTCTAATCATCGGTTTAGTTTTTTAACGCTAATTCTAGCGCATTTGTAAATAAGTCGGTCAAGGAAATCCCTGCTTCTTTAGCTTGTTGAGGTATAAGACTTTCGGTAGTTAAGCCTGGGATGGTATTCATTTCAAGCATGTGAGGTTCGCCATCCACAATGATGAATTCACTTCTAGAAAAGCCGGTCATCTTTAAGACTTCGTAGGCGCGTTTGGCTATAGCCGAAACTTTAGTTGTCATTTCTGCACTAATGCGGGCCGGTGTAATTTCTTGTGATTTACCTAGATATTTTGCCTCGTAGTCAAAGAAATCATTTTCAGAAACTATTTCGGTAATAGGCAGTACTGTTATGGTTCCTCGATAGTTGATGACCCCAACCGATACCTCTGTACCGTCAAGAAAGCTTTCGATGATTAATTCGTTGTCTTCTTTGTAGGCATTTGCTATGGCATATAGTAATTCGTCTTTTGTTTTTACTTTGGTAATTCCGAAGCTAGAGCCTGATTTGTTTGGTTTTACAAAACAAGGTAAGCCAACCGTTTTTAATATAGCATCTTGATCAATAGTATCACCTAAATTTAAGTAATATGAAGTTGCTGTTTTTATACCATAAGGTTTTAAAACCGACAGTAAATCACGTTTGTTAAACGTTAATGCTGCTTGATAGTAGTCGCATGAACTTTGAGGTATACCTAATAATTCAAAATAGGCTTGCATCAAGCCATCTTCGCCAGGAGTTCCGTGTATGGCATTAAAAATGACATCGAATGTAATTTTGGTTCCGTTTACGGTAACTGAAAAGTCATTTTTATCGATGGCATACTCTTGGTTAGTATCATCAACATAGACCCACTTTTCTTTGAAAATATGAATGCGGTAACCATTAAATTTCGCTTTGTCCAGAAAATCATATACAACGTTTCCGCTCTTTAGCGATATTTTAAATTCACTAGAATACCCGCCCATGATGATGGCTACATTTTTCATTGATAGTAGGAGTTAAGAATAAGAACAAAATTATCATTTTTTTTCAAACCAAATACCTTTATGTTTTTTATATCTTTGCTCAAATTAAATTTCTTTATGAGTTTACGAAAGTATCTTACGAGCCGGGTGTTTTTTGCCCAAATGATGGCTGCTATTGCTATAATAGCAGTGATTTCCTATTTGTTTTTTCATTGGTTAACTTATACGACGCATCATGGAGAGGAAATTACAGTGCCAGATTTGAGTAAATTGAATGTGGAGCAAGCCGAGGAAAAATTGGATGCTGTTGATTTGAATTATGTGATTTTAGATACCGTAGATTATAGACCAGAATATCCAAAATTAACTATTGTAGAACAAGAGCCAAAAGCAGGAGCAAAAGTTAAAGAAGGTCGGAAGATTTATATTAAAATTAATGCAGAGAAGTTTACTATGGTTCCGGTGCCCGATTTGGTTGAAAAAACGTATCGTCAAGCGGTACCAACTTTAGAAGCTGTTGGTCTTAAGGAAGGAACGATTACTTATCGTCCCTATTTAGGTAAAGATATGGTATTAGAAATGCGAATGAATGGAAAGAAATTGAAAGCAGGCGATAAAGTATTAAAATCTTCAAAAATAGACTTGGTATTGGGAGACGGAAAAGTTGTTTATCAAGAAGCTATTGATTCTACTGCTGTTGACACTACTACTGCACCCCAAAATTAATGAGCCAAAATACTGAAATTTCCGAATTAGAAGACGAATTGTTTGAACATCATCGTTTTGTTTCTCCTAAGGGACAATCTTTGTTGCGTGTTGATAAGTTTTTAATGCAGTTGATAGAGAATGCTACAAGGAATAAAATACAGCAAGCAGCAGAGAATGGCAATGTATGGGTAAATGATATCCCTGTTAAATCTAATTATCGGGTAAAGCCGTTTGATGTTGTGCGCGTGATGGTAAGCCATCCACCTTTTGAAAATCATATTATTCCCGAGGATATCCCTTTAGATATTGTATATGAAGACGACTCATTATTGGTGATTAATAAACCACCTGGCTTAGTAGTCCATCCAGGTCATGGAAATTACACGGGTACTTTGGTAAATGCTTTAGCTTTTCATTTTGATAATTTACCGATGAATTCTAGCGAAAGACCAGGATTAGTGCATCGTATAGATAAAGATACTTCTGGACTTTTGGTAGTAGCAAAGACTGAAGCTGCAATGACCCATTTGGCTAAACAATTTGAAGATAAAACTTCAGAGCGAGAATATCTTGCTTTAGTGTGGGGGAATGTTAAAGAAGAAGAAGGTACTATAGAAGGAAACATTGCTCGTCATGTTAAAGACCGTATGCAAATGGCAGTATTCCCAGAAGGAGATATTGGTAAGCATGCCGTAACCCATTATAAGGTATTAGAGCGCTTTGGATATGTTACCCTAGTGTCTTGTAAATTAGAAACAGGAAGAACTCATCAAATAAGAGTTCACATGAAATATATTGGGCATACTTTATTTAACGATGCTCGTTATGGGGGTGATATCATCTTGAAGGGTACTACTTTTACTAAATACAAACAATTTATTGATAATTGTTTTAAAAGTTTGCCACGACAAGCCTTACATGCTAAAACACTCGGTTTTGAACATCCAGTAACGAAAGAGTTTATAAGATTTGATACCGAGATACCACAAGATATACAAGATTGTATTGATAAATGGCGTACTTACGCTAAATCACACAACGAAGTAAATGATGAAGAATAATAAAATAAAAAAGCCCCAAATTGGTTGGGGCTTTTTTATTCTTATATATTGTCAACTGGCTTTTCTGCCACAAAGAGACAGTAGATACCGACCAGTATAAAGGGAATACTGAGCCATTGACCAGTGGAAAGTAAGCCAAAATCTTTTTCTATACCTCCCTGACTTTCTTTAACGTATTCCACTACAAAGCGAACAGACCAAAGCATGATTAAGAAATAACCAAATAATAACCCTTGCTTTTCAGCTGTTTTTGTTTTCCAGTATAAAAAGAAAAGAACTAAAAAGACAAAAACATATAAGAAAGCTTCGTATAATTGAGCAGGATGCTTAGCAGGAACTTTATCTAATAAAACAGCAAATTTTGGGTTGGTTGCTATGGCATGGTAGGCATCATTAACATTGTTTATTTTGGTGTCGTTAACCACTTGGTTTGGAGAATAATAGTCACGGATGAATTTAATTCCGAAGGACGACTGCGTTTCTTTACCTACTATTTCAGAATTAAAGAAATTACCAATTCTAACAAAGATAGCCCCACAAGCCACCGGGATAACTACTCTATCTAATACCCAAAGGATAGGTTTTTTGACTACATTTTTTGCATAAAAATACATAGCAATAATAATTGCAATGGCTGCACCATGACTTGCTAATCCGCGGAAACCTGTAAATTCAAAACCGTTTTCAAATTTGAAAGGCAATAATATTTCTGAGAGATGGTTTCTGAAATATTCCCAATCGTAAAAAAAGACATGTCCTAAACGTGCGCCCAATAACGTCGCTATAACGGTCCAAATGAATAGGGTATCTAGCTTATCTATGGGAATATTTTCTCTATCATAGATTCGTTTGGTGATGTACCAACCTAATCCAAAAGCAATAACAAACATTAAACTGTAAAAGCGTATAGTAAAAGATCCAATTTCTATTCCTTCTGATGGATTCCAAATCATGATAATGGGTTTTTTAACATTCCAAATTTATAAATATTAAACTTAAAAAGTGAAATGCTTTAGGTTTTATTTATGAAGTCTTTTTTTGGAGGAACTGGATCAAAGCCACTTCTTCCCCAAGGATGGCAACTAAGTATACGCTTGAAGCCTAGATACGTTCCGAAGAAAATTCCGTGAACTTTTAATGCCTCTGCGAAATAATGCGAACAAGTGGGTTCGAATCGACATGCTGCGGGTGTAAAAGGTGATATAGCCGTTTGATAGAAACGAATTAAGAAAAGTAAGGGTGCTATTGCAAGTTTCTTAAACATAATTCGTTTGGATTCAGTGCTATATAGTAAATGTTGTTCCTTCTTTACCGTCTTTTAATTGAATGCCTAAGTTGAGTAATTGGTCTCTGATTTGATCAGATAGTGCAAAGTTCTTGTTAGCGCGTGCTTCTAATCGCATTTGGATAAGCATTTCAACGACTCCTTCCAATTTATCTGCATTGTTGGCTGTGGTTTTTTCATCTTTAATTCCGATTACTTCAAATGTAAAATTAGTTAAGGTGTCGCCAAGAAGATTTATGTCTGCTTGAGTTAAAGTTTCCTTATCATCATTAACCAAATTTACATATTTTATTCCTTCAAATAAATTAGCAATAAGAATAGGGGTATTGAAGTCATCATTCATGGCTTCATAACAACTTAGTTTCCAGGCAGGAATATCTATTGACGAATTGCTGTTAGACTTTAAATTTTTTATAATATCTAATCCTTCCATTAACCGATTGAATCCTTTTTCAGCAGCTACAATTCCGTCGTTAGTGAAATCTAGAATGCTTCTGTAATGCGCTTGCATCATAAAGAAGCGGGCAACATTTGCTGAAAATGCTTTACTTAAGAAGGGGCTACCGCCATTGTAAATTTCACTTGGTAGTATATTATTACCGGTTGATTTTGACATCTTTTTACCGTTTAAGGTAAGCATGTTGGCATGCATCCAATAATTTACAGGACTGTGACCGGTACATGCTTCATTTTGAGCAATTTCACATTCATGATGTGGGAATTTCAAGTCCATTCCGCCTCCATGGATGTCAAACGTTTCACCTAGATATTTGGTGCTCATGGCAGTACATTCTAAATGCCAACCAGGGAATCCAATACCCCAAGGAGAAGGCCAACGCATGATGTGCTCTGGTTCTGCTTTTTTCCAAAGGGCGAAATCTTGAGGATTTCTTTTATCACTTTGACCATCAGTGTCTCGGGTATTGGCAAGCATTTCGTCAATATTCCTTCCGCTTAGTTTGCCATAATTGTTGTTCTCATTAAACTTGACTACATCAAAGTACACTGAACCATTTTTTTCATAGCCAAAACCTTTTGCAATAATTTGTTTTACGATTTCGATTTGTTCAATTATATGGCCTGTGGCAGTAGGTTCGATACTAGGGGGTAAAAAATTGAATTGTTTTAAAACGTCGTGAAAATCTACTGTATAGCGTTGCACTATTTCCATAGGTTCAAGTTGTTCTACTCGTGCTCTTTTCGCGATTTTATCTTCTCCATCATCGACATCATCCACTATATGGCCGACATCTGTAATGTTACGCACGTAGCGTACTTTATAACCTAAATGCAACAAGTATCTATATATCATATCGAAGGACATGAACGTTCTTACATTGCCTAAATGCACATTGCTATACACTGTTGGTCCACATACATACATGCCAACATTACCTTCATGGATTGGGGTAAATAATTCTTTTTCACCAGAGAGTGAATTATAGATTTTAAGCGAATGATTTTTATATAGTTGCATTTTTGTTAGGAGCTATTTTTGTTTGTTTTGATATTTTTAATAGGTAATTACGGTTAGTTTACAACCATTATAATTACTAAAAAAGGCTATTAAAAATTAGTGTCTAATCTAATATAATCAAGAAATTCTCTTCTGGTTTGTTCTTCTTTAAATTTGCCTCCAAATTCAGAAGTCACTGTGCTACTTTCGATATCTCGAATTCCTCTAGAGTTTACGCATAGGTGTTTGGCATCTATTACACAAGCGACATCATCTGTTCCGAGGACTTTTTGCAATTCTTGTACAATTTGCATAGTTAAACGTTCTTGTACTTGCGGTCTTTTGGCAAAATAATCTACAACACGATTCATTTTTGACAGGCCAACCACTGTTCCGTTAGAAATATAAGCTACATGGGCTCGCCCAACTATAGGTAATAGGTGGTGTTCGCAGGTTGAGTAGAGGGTGATGTTCTTTTCTACCAACATTTCGCCATACTTATAGTTATTTTGAAACGTTGATGAACTTGGTTTTTTATTAGGATTTAAACCGCCAAAAATTTCTTTCACAAACATTTTAGCCACGCGATTAGGTGTTCCTTTAATACTATCATCAGTAAGGTCCATTCCCAAAGTGATAAGGATGCTTTCTACATCTTTTCTGATGGCATTTATTTTATCCTCATCGCTTAGATCAAAGGCATCGTTTCTGAGTGGGTTTTGGGCACTTGTTGCTATGTGATTATTCCCTATTTCGTCTTGAAATTCGTCGTTGTTTATCATTAAAATATAAGAATTAATTGGGGTTTTTGAATAAGAGAACAAAGATAAATAATAATAATTAAACTACATCCTGAAGTGTTAATATTTGAAAATAATTCCGATGTTTCCTTAATTATTTCTTAAAAAGATGTAAATTACGCACCTATTAAACCAATAAAAGAATATGAAAAAGATGTATTATTTGTATGTTCTTGTGAGCATGCTATTAATAAACCCTATTTTTTCCCAGAATTTATTGACCAATGGGGACTTTGAAACAGGTACAAGTGGGGTAGGTTTTGTTACCAATGGTGCTGGATATGCTTATTTAGCTCCAGCAGCTTATGGAACGACTTCACAGGGTAAATATACCGTAGCGACCAATCCAAAATTAGTTAATACTACGCTATTCATTTCAGATGGTGATCATACCACTGGGAGCGGAAATATGCTTATTTTTGATGGAACGTCGACTGCTAATTCGTCTTTTTGGAAAGCTGGGAGTACTGGAACTGGGGTTACCGGATTGACAATAGGCAACACCTACTATTTTAGTTATTGGATAAAATCAATATCTACACAGGTTACCACCGTTGCAACTACTGCAAATATTACGTTTACTGCAGCGCCTACAGGAGCTTCAGCCCCTGTTTTGTTAAGTGGAACCACACAAGCTCCGCTTCCTGCTTTAGGATGGAGACAAGTAATTTATTCTTTTACAGCTACCGCCTCAACCGTTACTCTTGATTTGAAGAACACTATTACAAGTACTACGGGTAATGATTTTGCTTTAGATGATTTTGTCGTGACCGATGCTTTAACTTTATCCTACAATGTAACCAATGCTGTTTGTACCGTTGGTAACAATGGATCGGTAACTGCCACAGCTTTTGGGGGAACTTTGCCGTATGTAAGTTATACTTTAACAGGTCCAGGGGCAACTAATAGTACAAATGCTACTGGTATATTTACTAATTTACAGCCAGGAATTTATACATTAAGTGTTACTGATAGTGCTTTGCCTACCGCCACCACTGTTACTTTAAGTAATGTGGTTGTTGGACCGGTGATTACGATATCCACTTCAGGGAATAACAATACTACTATTTGTTCTGGTAGTCCGATTACTTTGAATGCTGCTGGAAGTACGGCTGCCTATTCATGGACCGCGTCACCAGCTGATGCAACTTTAACCAATCCTGCTTTAGCGAGTCCGATTGTGACACCGACGACCACTACTACTTATACGGTAACTTCTACCATTAGTTTGTGCGCTCCTATTAGCAATAGTGTGACGGTTACGGTAAATCCGGCACCTTCGATAACGGTAACTAATCCGACTTCGGTATGTTTTCCTGCAACTATTGATATAACCTTGCCAGCCGTTACTTCTGGAACTACAGGAACTTTAACTTATTGGACTAACAATACAGCGACTACTGCTTTAGCTAACCCAACAGCCATAACTACTAGTGGGACTTATTATATCAAAGGTACTATTGGAAATTGTAGTCAAATAAAACCTGTGGTTGTCACTATATATCATCCTGCTTTGGTAATCCATGACCCTGCTGGGGTATGTGCGCCTGCAACGGTTAATTTAACCTTAGCCGCGGTTACTAATGGAACTACAGGTGGAGGCACATTTAGTTACTGGACAGATGCTGCATGCACTATTGCATTGGCAACACCTGCAGCGGTTACTGCAAGTGGCACCTATTATATTAAAAGTACGGTAGGTGGGTGTACCGATATAAAACCTGTTAATGTGACTATTAATCCGCAACCTACCGCTTCTATTTCAGGAACAGCTACGGTTTGTGTAGGACAAGCTTTTGTGATTACTTTTACAGGAACACCCGATGCTACTGTGACCTATAAAGTAAATGGAGGTCCAAATCAAACGATAGTTTTGGACGCAACGGGTTCGGCTACATTATCAACAGGGGTTTCGGTTAATACTGTTTACACCTTAGTTAATGTGATTTCTGCTGCTCCTGCTTCTTGTACAAAGGCGGTAGTAGGATCTGCTACGATTACGGTTACCGAGTCGGTTCAAGTATCGGCTCAAAGTAATCCGGGACTGGCTTGTACTACAGGAATTACTATGCTTACGGCTTATGGCTCCACCTTTACCCATGCGACGGGTGCGGTTTTGGATCCAATGACGGGCGCTACTACTTTAATCAATGCTGCTACCGATGATACTCCTACTGCAGTGAATACAATAGGGTTTAACTTTGTGTTTCAAGGAACAACCTATACTCAATTTTCCGTTTCTCCTGATGGATGGCTTTCGTTGGGTGGTGCTGCCGCTACAAGTCAGCCTATCAATTCTATTACGAGTGCGCTTAATGATCCGAAATTATTTCCTTATTGGGATGATTTAGCCACGGGTAGTAATGGAAGTGTAAAAGTATTGGTAGTAGGAACGGCACCCAACCGAATATTTATCGTACAGTGGAATGTTACTATTCCTAAAAATGTGGCAGGTGCTGCGAATTCCACATTTCAAATGTGGTTGTATGAAACTACCAATGTTATAGAATATCATTATGGAGCTATGGGGGTTCAAACTTCTAACAGTATTTCTGCTGGATATTCATTAGATGGCATTAATTATAGCAGCATCACTTATAGTAATAGCACTGCTACTACTTCATTTGCAAATAACACTAATAGTTCAGTTCCTTCAAATGGCACCTTATATGGGTATGCCCCTTTAGTATCCTATGTATGGTCCCCTATAGCTAATTTATATGAAGATGCTGCAGGTACCATTCCTTATACGGGAGATTCTAGAACCGTAGTTTATGCCGTTAACATCCCTACTCCAGTAACGTATACCGTTACAGGGACTAGTGTTAGTGGTTGTCAAGGTTCGGATACTGTTACATCAGAATTGTATGCTGCGCCTGGACCAGATCAAACCATTTGTCCTGGGAACGTTGCTACTATCACTATAACAGGTTCGCCAAACTCCACGGTTACAATCCGAAATAATGATACGCCTCCTATAACCTATACGGTTAATTTAGGACCAACAGGAGTAGGTATCTTTACTACTCCAATATTACAAAATACAGTTGTCTATGAAATAACTAAAGTAAAGGGCTTTAACACTTTGTGTGAATCAACGTTGACCAATGTTTTTAGTATAATCACCGTTATACCTAACGGTTGTGCTACCGTTAAGACGGATGCTGCACCAAATACACCACCTTTAGATTTAACGCTATGTACTGTCGGTGAATGCAGAACTTTAGTGGCTAATTTTTCAGATGTGCCTTCTACCAGTAGTTATGCAGTAACTTCGATACCTTATTGTCCCCAAGCTAGTTTTAATGATCCTTCTTATAATCAGGTGAATATTACTGTGGATGATATATGGTCTAGTCCGATTACCTTACCTTTTAACTTTTGCTTTTTCAATCAAAATTATACGACCTGTCAAGTGGGTACTAATGGCGTTATCTCTTTTAATAGTAACGCTTGGCCAGGTAACTGTCCGTGGGCCTATACCGCTACAGTTCCTGGAGCTGGTTTCCCAATTTTAAATGCTATTTATGGCGTTTACCAAGATTTGAATCCTAGTGTGGCGCCAACAGCTCCAGCAGTTACTAGTGTTAACTGGAAATTAACGGGTACCTATCCTTGTAGAAAATTGATTGTGAATTATGATAGTGTAGCGCAATTTTCATGTGGCAATAGTGTTGGACTTCAAACCTCGCAAATTGTATTGTATGAAGTATCTAACATCGTGGAAGTTTATGTGCACAGACGAGTACCTTGTACTGGTTGGAATAGTGGAAGTGGTGTTATTGGAATTCAAAACACTACTGGATCGCTTGGATATACGCCACCAGGCAGAAATACAGGCGGTTGGTCGGCCTTTGATGAAGCATGGAGATTTACTCCAACAGGACCAGATGTGCCAGTGACTATCGCGTGGTATCAAGGTGCTACGGCTACAGGTGTACCCATAGGAACGGGAACCACAATTACAGTATGTCCTGGAACAACCACAACGTATACATCACAAGCCACTTATCAAGTTTGTGGGGTACCTCAAACAGCTGTATCTAGTGTTACTTTAAATGTCAATCCAGATTTAACGGGTAGCCCTGTTGATATTGTACAATGTTCTAATAGTTTTGACTTGACTACTAATGATGCTGTAATCTTAGGTGCTTTAGATCCAACAGAATATGACATTACCTACCATGATAATTTAGCAGATGCTGAAAATAATGGATTTAATCCAATTCCTGATCCGACTGCTTACATTCCAGGAAATACGCAGGGAACTTATATAGTATATGCCTCTATTTTTCTTAATAGTTATAACTGTAGGATTGTTAAACCATTTAACTGTGTAATTGCTTGTGGCATAGTTCCCGAAGTAGTTCCTGATTTATATGCTTGTGAAACCAGTTATGGCAGTGGTGTGGGTATTTTTGACTTTGCACCACAGACTCCTATTGCATTGGGAACTAATAGTCCCGCCGATTATACCATATCCTACCATCATACTTTAGCAGATGCTTTAGCAGGTATTGCAATAACACCAATCAGTGGTTACCTTGGTACTGAGGGAGAACAAATTGTCCTTAAAATGACAAAAAATTCAGATCCGACCGTATTTAACACGGAGAACTTTACGCTGCATGTTTATGGTTTGCCAACGGCAAGTATATCGGGGACTGGAAGTATTTGCAGTGGCGGTACAACACAGGTGTGCTTTAGTGGTACTCCTTCCGCGGTGGTTACCTACACTGATTATATGGGAGCTACTCAAACCATTACGTTAGATGCTACCGGGAATGCTTGTGTGACTACGCCATCATTGACCGTCAGTACTTCTTACGATTTGGTTAGCGTAACTAATCCAACAACTAGCTGTTCGCAAAATCTAACGGGATCGGCTGTGATTACCGTGATATCATTACCAACAGCTATTATATCAGGTTCTACTACCGTATGTGTTAATGATGCTGCACCAACAATTACTTTTACAGGATCTAATGGTACGGCTCCTTATACCTTTACTTATACGGATCCTAATGGAGTTCAACAAACGGTTTCTTCTAGTGCCGCTTCTAATACTGCTACAATTACTGTTGCTACAACTACTGCAGGAAGTTATACTTATACATTAGTTAGTGTTCAGAGTTCGACTACTCCTGCTTGTTCTCAAAATCAGACCGGCTCTGCCACTATAATTGTGAATCCATTACCAACCGCAATTCTTACTGGAACAATAGCGGTTTGTTTGAATGATCCAAATCCTTCTTTGACCTTTACTGGTGCCAATGGAACGGCGCCTTATACCTTTACTTATTTAGACGCCAATAATGTGCAGCAAACGGTAACTTCATCGGGTAATAGTGCATCTATAAGTGTGCCTTCTTCCCCAGTTGGAGTTTATACCTATACTTTGGTAAGTGTTACAGATTCTAGTGCAACAGGCTGTACTCAAGCACAAGGAGGTTCGGCTACGGTTACTGTAAATGCTAATCCTGTTATTACTGCGCCTACTCCATATTTAGTATGTGACGACAATAATGATGGTATCTCTTGTTTGTTTGACTTAACCACTAAAGATGTTGAGATTACCTCGGCGCCAAATGTGGTTGCCTATTATGGTACCTTAACAGATGCTCAGACGGGAGCTACTACGGTATTGACTAGTCCGTATTGTAATAGTAATCCTGGGAATGAAATAATCTATGTTAGAGTTTATAATCCAGCTACACCAGCCTGTTATAGTATTACTACTTTACAATTGATTGTCAATCCAACGCCTCAAGCCAATCCAGTGATTACCGATTATGCGTTGTGTGATTACAACAATCCTGGGGATATGGTAGAGCAGTTTACGTTACATTCTAAAGATGTAGAGATTAAGAATAGTCAACCTAACGTTACAATCACCTATTATCCAACTCAGGCGGATGCTATAGCACAAAATATTGCTACTGCATTACCTAATTTATATACTTCAGGTTCTCAAACCATTTGGTTGAATATTAAAGACAATATTACGGGATGTAATTCGGTTAGTTCGTTTAACTTGGTTGTGAATCCATTACCGGTTGTATTTGTACCGCCTACTATTATTCAATGTAGCAATGGGGTTTCTACCCAAGCACTATTTGATTTGACGGTGAATCATGATGCCGTTATTAATGGAGCGCCGGGGTTAACGGTAACCTATTATACCAGTTTGATTAATGCACAAAACGCCAATAATCCGATTGCAACGCCAGCTACTTATACGGGTACGCACAATGAAATCGTTTATATTAGAGTAGAGAATGATAACACAGGTTGTTACAGTACTACGACCCAATTATTACAAGTCACACAAGGGCCATTGGCTATTACACCATTGCCATTACATTATTGTGACCCTAATAATGATGGATTTGGCGTATTTGATTTAGACTCGGTTAAAGCTGAAATCGAAGGAGGAGTTATAGATCCTTTAGTGACTATTGGTTTCTATGAAACCCAGACCGATGCTATTATTAGAGCTAATCCGTCATTGGTTAGTCCGTATCACAACATTAACCCATGGACACAAACGATTTATGTTAGTGTCTATTATACCTTAACGGGTTGTGCCAATTATGTACAATTGCAGTTGATTGTAGATCCTACACCCGAAGCAACTACCCCAACCGATTACCACTTGTGTGATTACACGGGAGCAGCTGGACAGGAGCCATTTGATTTGACGACTAAGATTCCGGAGGTATTAGGTTCGATTAACCCAGTGGGTACTCAAGTTACCTTCTATACCGATAATGCTGCTGCTCAGAACGGTACCGCTGTGGGACAAATCACCAACGTAACCGGGTATTTGAATACTTCTAATCCGCAAATTATTTATGTCAGAGTAGAGTTTACCGCTACCCATTGTTATGATATTGTACCGCTTAAACTTATTGTAGACCCATTACCACTGGCTACCCAACCGAATTATCCACAATATTCGTTGTG